>CAKZLT010000643.1 GCA_937127195.1 uncultured Saprospiraceae bacterium | reverse complement strand
AAAGAGATGAATACTTCATTAGAAAGTGAAGATGCATCTTTTGGAATTAGCAGAAAACCATATCAGATTCATAATACATATATAGTTAGTCATATTAAATCTGGATTTTTGTTGATTGACCAGCATACAGCACATCAACGAATTTTGTATGAACAGTATGTGGACAAATTTAAAGGACAAGAAACAGTATCAAAGCAACAGTTGCTTTTTCCGAAGACCTTGAGGTTTTCAGCACTAGATGCAGATTTACTTAAAAATATGCTACCTGCTATTAATCTATTAGGATTTGATATGCAAGAGTTCGGAAAAGAAACGTTCGTCGTACATGCAATACCTACTCATCTAAAAAATGCCGACGAATTGTCTATTATTGAACATTTGCTTGAACAATATAAGTCAAATCAAGATTTAGAATTAGATGTAAGAGATAACTTGGCGCGAGCAATGGCAAGGAGTACAGCAATTAAACGCGGTAAAGAGATGACAACGGAGGAAATGCAAATTTTGACTGACCAGCTATTTGCCTGTCGAGTTCCTTACAAAGGCCCTAACGGGAAGTCATGTTTTAAGAGTTACGACTTAGAGCGATTGAAAAAGGATTTTGAATAAAAAAAGATAGAACCGAGTTAAAAAACAACGTTTTATTTTTATAAAAAATAAAAATGGGAATTAGAATAACAGAAGTTATTAAAAATATATTAATCGTCAATGTATTGATATTTATTGCTACAATAATAGAGCCTCTAGTAAATTATAGACCCTATTTGATGATGTGGAATCCTTTGGGAGATAGTGATAATTTTAAGTTCTATCAAGTGTTTACACATATGTTTATGCATGCGGATTTTAGGCATTTGTTTTTCAATATGTTGGTTTTAGTGATGCTAGGTCCAGCGATAGAAAGCCGACTCGGAGGTATTAAATTTCTGTTTTTCTATATAATTTCGGGACTTGGCGCGATGTTACTTCATGTTTTAGCTTCACAACTTGGAGCAGGTGGATTTCCAATGCTTGGTGCGTCAGGTGCGATTAATGGCGTATTAGTTGCCTTTATGATGTTTTATCCGAATCAAAGATTAATGTTACTTTTTCCACCAATTCCCATTAAGGCAAAGTACTTAATTGGTGGATTATTGTTGATAGATGTATTCATGGGAACACTTGGTTCGGGAAGTAATGTGGCTCACTTTGCACACATTGGCGGAGCATTAGCAGGATTTTTGTTGATTACAATTTGGAGAAAACAAGGAGAAATTTAAAAGTACGAATACAGTCAGCATTATTCAATAAGATAAATACCATTGAATGAATTTGATGGTGCAAAATATAAAAGACTATGTTTAAGTCAATTTGGGATGATATAAAAAAACGCTTCCTGTATGGAGATACGGTGACTCAGTTGGTATTGATAAATGTAATTGCTTGGGCAGCTATTGTTATTATAGGATTTGTGATTTTGACACCAATTAGAGGTATCGGAACGCCAAACCTATTGGTAGAATGGCTCGCTGTACCTGCTGATGGAATGAAGCTATTAGTGCGTCCGTGGACGGTTATTACCTATATGTTTACGCACGAAGGGTTTATGCACATTCTCTTCAATATGCTGATTTTGTATTGGTTTGGTCAGATTTTAGTGAACTATTTAGGCAATCATCGAGTCATTCCTATCTATGTTTTAGGTGGATTAATGGGCTTTTTGTTCTACTTTTTTAGTTATAATTTATTGCCTGCAAACTTCTCTAACTTCATAGGTTCGCCCATGCTTGGTGCTTCGGCAGGAGTGATGGCGGTCGTAATGGCAGCCGCAGCAATTGCTCCGACACATACCCTGCATCTGATGTTTATTGGTCCAATTCAGATTAGATATATCGCTATTGGTTTAATTCTTTTGGATATGATAGCGATTCAAAATGGAAGTAATACAGGTGGTCATTTGGCGCATTTGGGAGGTGTAGTTTTAGGATATACATTTATAGAACAACTAAAAAGAGGCAATGACTGGAGCGTTGGTTTTAATCGTTCTTTTGATAAAATAAAAGACTTTTTTTATAACAACTTTAGTAGAAAAAACACTTCAACTCCTAAGGAAACCAAAAAGAAAGGTCCTAGAATGGCTTTCAAAAATGAAGAAAAAGTCAACAAAAGAACCCAAAACAGCGGAAGTACAAGAAGAACAACTTCATCTAATCAAGAAGCTATTGATGCTATTTTGGATAAAATAAAAGAGTCTGGTTATGATAGCTTGACCAAAGAGGAAAAAGAGTTTTTGTTTAAAGTAAGTAAAGAAAAATAATTACATAAGGGGATAGGAAAAACAACCTAACTTCCTAAAGAACGTAAATACAAACCTATAAGCCTTTTAGAATCTTATAGGTTTTCTATTTTTTATATTATTACATGAAGATTATCAAAGGCATATTTCGATGGTTAAATATATTACTAATCATCGGTACTATTTTCGCATATTCGGCAGCTTACATTAGTCCTATCACCTTTTGGCCCGTGTCTTTTTTTGGGTTAGCTTTACCGATTTTTTTAATATTAAACATCATATTTATTTTTCTTTTTTATCTTTTAAAAGAAAAAAGAGCAATCTGGTTGAATGTATTATGCTTGGCTATTGCGGTTTTGTTTTTAAATAGATTGATTGGCTTTAATTCAAGTAATGCATCATTGAGTCCGAGTGAATTTAATGTTTTGACTTACAATGCATTGAATTTTAAAGAATTAACAAAAGCCAAATTTGATGATAAAATTAAAGATTATCAATCCATCCTTGAAGAAGTCAAACCAGCTATTTTTTGTATTCAAGAAGGTGTAAATTTAGCCGTTTTACCTCAATTTAATTCTTTTTTAAAAAATAATAATCAACTAACTTACAACTATAAGGGAACATTTGGTTTAAGTATTTATTCTACTTATCCTATTATTAATAAAGATATAGTAGTCGGTTCTACTAAAAGAACTAACGGTTGTATTTTTGCTGATTTAAAAATTGATACCACAATTGTTCGGGTTTATAATTTGCACTTAGAGTCAACGGGCGTTTCGGAAGAAGCAGAAGTTGTCATAGATAATCCTGATTTTGAAAATGAAGCAACCAAAGAAAGTGTCAAAAATATTATTTCGATTATAAAAAAAGCGAATCAAAATAGAGCTAAGCAAGTCGAAAAAATTGTCAATCACGTTCAAAGTTGCCCTTATCCTGTTATTATTTGTGGTGATTTGAATGATACGCCTTTTTCTTATGCTTACCACACCTTGAGTCAAAATATGAAAGATAGTTTTTCGGAAAGAGGAAACGGATTGGGAGTTACTTACAATGGTCCAATTCCAGGGTTAAGAATAGATTATATATTGACAAGTCCCAATATTGATATTCATTCACATGAAGTATTTCCTTCGGAACTATCAGACCATTACCCCGTTTTTAGTAGAATTAGTTTATAACTTTAAAGAAAAGGTTTTTAAATCTGCTGATGAGTTTGTTTCAATTCGTAAACCGATATGATTTGATTTATTCAAAGACCCCGTTTTTAGAGTCACAGTAGCGCGACGAGCCTCGTCGCCCGACTATTAAAAGCAGCTTTTGTTAGCGTGGCGACGAAATTCGTCGCGCTACTGTGACTCTAAAAAAGGAAATTTAGTTTACACGGTATTAGAATTCAAACTATTAGAATTTTGTATGGTTTCAAAAGAAAAGATAAAAAAAATCAATCATCGCTGAACCAATTCCTTATATTTGAACTTTGTTTATTAGTGAGAAGTTATTTTTATCTTTTCACTTAAAAGCGAGGTTATTCGCTTTTAGGGAATAGGCAAAAAATAACCTACCAGTCGAACTTATTGTTTTTCATTTATACTGCGTTAAAAATACTCGCCTTAG
>CAKZLT010000642.1 GCA_937127195.1 uncultured Saprospiraceae bacterium | reverse complement strand
AACCTGTTCCGACCATAAAGTGCGTATAATCAAATCCCATAACCGACAATACGATTAATGCTATCCAAAATACAGCGACAATTAGCATCAAAAAGATGCCAATAAAATAAAGCAGGGACTTAGAAGTCGCTCTCACGAACTTCTGGAATGCCCCTGCGCTTTGTCTAACGAATGCTATCCCTTGGTTAACGGATGCCGAACCGTGCGACATCTCGTCTTCATTACCATTTTTTTTTTTACGATTTTTTTTACCACTTTTGAACTCATCTCCAAATTCCTGAAAACGGTCTTTGATATGTAAAACCTCTTCTTCTATTGTTTTAGCAATGCTATTTACGTCGATTTTTTCACCACGCATTTCCAATTTTTGCTTTGCCGTTTTGGCTTCTGGCAATACTGCCCACAAAATGAAATACAACGGAATACCAAAACCACCACCAATGACAAACAATACAAAAACAATACGCATCCAAAGCGGATCTTCAATACCGAAGTAAGCACTCAAACCAGAAGCTACACCTCCAGCAATCGTCTCATCTGGATTACGGTAAACGCGCTTTCCAAACTTTCTTCGCACTTTATTTTTAGAAACGTTTTCTCCTGCTTCGACAGGTGCTTCGTATTCCTCTTCTGGAGCTGCCGAGTAGTTTGACTCTGCACCAAAATCCTCAGGTGTTCCCATTATATTGATAGCACCTTGCACGTCTTTCAACATGACGATTTGGCGACCTTGCAACGTTTCTGAGAAAATTTCAGCCAAACGCGCCTCTATATCTGTGGTAATATCCTCAAAGCCTTTCGAGTTTTTGAAATGACTGTCAATTGCTCCTAAGTACTGTTTCAAATGATGATATGCGTTTTCATCAATTGTAAAAGGATAGCCACCAAGATTGATATTAAATACCTTATTCATTATATATTGAGTAGTTGTTATTTTTTAAAAATGAATTCCAAAAATATCTTTGAAATGGAATCTTCACGCCTATTTTTATTATAAACCTTCTGATAAAAGGCGGTCTCTAAAAGACCAATTACTAATTAACGTGTCACCAATCACCAATTTCAAACTATTCCTTTAGCTCGTCATTCGTCTTTTCTTTGATTGCCAAACTCTGAGTTGCTGCGCTCACCGAGTCAACTAACTGTTGCCATGATGCACTCAAATCTTGTAAAAAAGATTCTCCTTCACCAGTGACTTGATAGTACTTTCGTGGCGGACTATTTTCTGACTCTTGCCAGTTATAAGTTAATAGTCCAGCATTCTTGAGTCTAGAAAGCAGCGGATATAATGTGCCTTCCTTCACAATCAATTCTGATGTTTTCAGTTTTTCAATGATATTCGTAGAATACGAGTCTTCATCGGCTATTATAGCAAGGATGCAAAGTTCTAAAACTCCTTTCCTCATCTGCTTTTTTGTATTTTCTAAATTCATATTTCTTTATCTTACATTACAAACATACAGGTTTTTACAGTACCTTGCAATACAAGGAACATAAATTTTACAAGGTATTGTATAAAAATATATTGATTCACTGATGAAAGGCAAAAAAAAGACGACGAAAGGATTTTGGTGAAAAATCAAAGATTTCTTTTATGAACTATATTGATATTAAATAGACTTTATTCTAAATAATTTTGTATGAAGCTAAATTATCTTTTAAAACTACTCTTCGTTGGCAAAATGCTCATTTAGCACGGCTAAACTCCGCTTTTACCGCCTTGATTAGATTTAAAATCTAAATTTCCATTCATTACAAAACCATTTTAGAATAAAGTCTAATAAAGTTGATAACTTTACTTTTATTAAAAGATTAAAAAAATTTGAGAATGGCAAAACCCTTTTTAAAATGGGCAGGCGGAAAGACACAACTCATCAAAGAGATTGAAACAGTTCTTCCAAGCCAGCTAATTCAATCTGAATTTACCTATATTGAGCCATTTGTCGGTAGCGGCGCTATACTTTTTTGGATGTTGAGAACTTTTCCAAATATCAAAAAAGCGGTCATTAATGATATTAATAAAGACCTCGTCAACACTTATCAGGTCATTGCTTCAACGCCATTGGAATTAATTGAGATTCTTACCATTTTTGAACGGGAGTTTTATGAGTTAGAAGAAAATGAAGAGAAAAAAAAGGTCTATTTTTATAAAAAAAGAGCTTTATATAATACCCGAAGTGAAACTTTAAGTATGCAAGCAGCTTTATTCATATTTCTTAATCGAACTTGTTTTAATGGATTGTACCGAGTAAATAAAAAGAATTTATTTAACGTTCCTATTGGTCGATATAAGAAACCAAGGATTTGTGATACTTCAAATATTTTGGCAGTTAATGAAGTACTGCAAAAAGTTGAGATTCTTCATGGAGACTATCAAGAAACCCTAAAACAAGCAGAAAAAAATACACTATTCTACTTTGATCCACCATACAAACCCCTAAATAACACTTCTAGCTTTACAGCTTATGCCAAAAGCAATTTTAATGATGACGAACAAGTTAGGTTGAAAAACTTTTGCACCAAGTTGGACAAATTAAATTATCATTGGATTTTAAGTAATTCGGATGTAAAAAGCATAGATAACGACAATGATTTCTTTGATGATTTGTACCACGATTTTTTTATAAAAAGAATCAACGCCAAACGAAATATCAACTCTAATGCAAAAAAACGCGGATTGCTAAAAGAATTACTAATAACAAATTGAAAATTTCTCAAAAGGGGCTGAATCCTTTTATCTTAACTTTTTTTGAATGAAGCTCTCCATTTACATCGAACAGTCATCTCCTCGATTAACCTATATTTTTCAAACCATTTTTGAAGAAATACTAGGCGTATCGATACTATATATATATAGCAAGGTTGATTTTGAGAAAATCACAACATCCAAAATTAGCTACGCTCCTACCCCTGTAAGTAATGAACTTTGGTTTCCTTCTAGCGATTTTCTTTTTGAAAAAAATATAAATCCAATTGATATTCAAGTCAATAGCTGGGAAGGTTTACCTGTTTTTTTTGAATATGATTTTTTAAAAAAAGAAAAATCGACACTACCTTTTGACCCTTTTTCAATGGCGTTCTACTTGATTAGTCGCTATGAGGAATATATTTCTACGCGGCTAGACAATCATGGTCGTTTTCCTGCATCCGAAAGTTTAGCGCATCAGAATGGGTTTCTGAATCGCCCTTTGGTAGATGAATTGGCTATTTTAATAAAAAATAAACTCCTCGAACGCTATCCTAATATGTTTTTTTCTAGTCCCAAATTCCAGTTTACACCAACTTATGACATAGATTATGCTTGGTCGTATTTGCATAAAGGACTCCAAAGAACGCTCGGCGGAATGGCACGGGATTTTTTTAAAAATCAAAAACTCTTCCTTCAACGATTAAACGTTCTTTTTGGTCAAGAAGACCCTTATTTCACTTTTGATTACTTAGATAATTTACATCAAAAACATGGTTTAGCACCGATTTATTTCTTTTTGGTGGGCGAACATGGAACTTACGATAAGAATATTTCTATCAAAAAAAAGGCTTTTCGACAACTCATTCAGCGTATTGATGAACAATACAAAACGGGCTTACATCCTTCCTATCAGTCGAATCTTAGTGTTACTTTTTTAAAAAAGGAAAAAACAAACCTCGAAGAAGTAACTCAAAAAAGGGCTAGTAAAAGTAGGCAACATTTTTTAAAGCTAAACCTACCAAATACTTACCGTAATTTAATTGACAACGATATTAAAGCAGATTATACCATGGGATATGCAGAAAACCCAGGTTTTAGAGCAAGTATTTGTTCCCCTTTTTTCTTTTATGATTTAGATGTTGAAGTAGAAACAAAACTTCAAATTTTTCCGTTTACTACTATGGAAGCCTCTTACCAATA
>CAKZLT010000641.1 GCA_937127195.1 uncultured Saprospiraceae bacterium | reverse complement strand
AAAATTCCTCTAAAAATATGAAAAAACTAATAATTGCACTGGTTATCAGCTTAATAATATTTTGAAGAATTAGAAAGTCTGTCCTAAAAAGTAGTCAAAGGAATATGAAGTGAATGGTAAGAAAAAGAATTTTTCGGATTACAATTGATTGCAAGGGTGAGTTTTTTAAGTCCGTAGCGCGGCGAGCTTCCTCGCCCGAATATTAAAAATGGCTTTTGTTAGCATGACAACGAAACTCATCGCGCTAACAAAAGCCACTTTTCAAAACTCAAAAAAAAATTAGCTCATGCAAGTACAAGAAGGGTTTTTGGAACCTTCTAAAATCAGGATTAAGCTTAACCGAAAAAAGTCCGTAATCCCCTCGTTGCTAGACCGAAGTCAACAAACCTGACAAGTCAAAGGCTGGGGCCCGCCGTCGTTAATTCGCGCGTCACTATCTATAAGTATTAAATGTAGATTCAAAAACGGTGAAGCACTCACACGAGCAATTATAGAACACAATATAATACAGATAGTTTAGTTTTCTAAATAGTTTTTTGATTGAATTTATTTTTATAAAAAAAACATCCTAACTTTGAGTATTTTAATCATTGATACACAGTATTTTAAATAAAAAAATCATTATAGTTGAAACATATTTTAAAAATTTATATATTTACATTATATTAAAATTAAACATAATGTGATTTTGCATTATTCTAATAAAAAGTTATTCAATATGTCAATTAATCCTATTTCTCCTGCACCAAATTTGGAGCATTATTTCAGTGCTTTTCGTGAAAATATTATTGGTCAAGGTCAAATTATTGAGACACCTTATGGTTTCAAACGCATGATATATGCTGATTGGACAGCCAGCGGAAGATTATATAAAACAATTGAAGATAATATTCGATATTCTATTGCGCCTTTTGTTGCGAATACACATACTGAAACCAATATCACAGGTACTTCGATGACATTGGGGTATCACTATGCGCAAAAAATTATAAAAAAACACGTTAACGCCAATCAAAATGATGTTTTAATCATGACAGGTTCGGGGATGACGGGTGCTGTGAACAAATTTCAGCGTATATTAGGCATGAAATCTAATGTTGTAATTGAGAACGAATTGGATAGACCTGTCATATTTGTAAGTTCTTTGGAGCATCACTCCAACGATGTTTCATGGAGAGAAACGAATGCTGATGTCGTATTGGTTGACCTTTGCGCTAATGGAAATATCGACTTGAAGCATCTCAAAAGATTATTAGTAGAATATAAAGATAGAAAGCACAAAATAGCAGCAATTACAGGTTGTTCAAATGTAACGGGTATTCAAACTCCTTATCACAAAGTGGCTAAAATCATGCATAAAAATGATGGAAAATGTTTTGTTGATTTTGCCTGTTCTGCGCCTTATGTCAAAATTAATATGCATCCAAAGAACAAATTGGAGCGATTAGACGCGATTTTTTTCTCTATGCACAAGTTCTTAGGAGGCCCTGGTGCGCCAGGTGTTTTACTTTTTAATAAAAAATTATACAAAAATGATGTGCCTGACCATCCAGGTGGTGGAACGGTTCAATGGGTGAACTCTTGGGGCGAACAAGCGTATCATTCTAATGAAGGAGTGGCAGGAATTGAAGCGCGTGAAGATGGTGGAACACCGCCTTTCTTGCAAACAATGCGCGCAGCTTTGGCGGTCAAACTAAAGGAGTCGATGGGGATGAAAAAAATCATGAGAAGAGAGGAAGAACTGCTCGAAATTATATTTGATGGGTTTGAAAAAATTCCTAATCTTAAGATTCTATCTGGTGACCAAAAAGAAAGAATGGGGGTCATGTCATTTATTATTGAAGGCTTGCATTACAACTTAGGTGTCAAGTTGTTGAATGACCATTTTGGTATTCAAGTGAGAGGAGGATGTGCTTGTGCTGGTCCTTACGGACATTGCTTGTTGGATATTTCACATGATGTTTCTAAGTAGTAAGTCAAGTTAATTATGATAAGTTAACTTACTCAATAATAGGATAAAGTCGTTTCAGTTTTACTCTTGCATCATCAGTAGTAAATTGCCAGTTAACTTTTTTGACTTGGTTATTTCGCTGCTGTTGAAATTTTTGAACTTGGTCAATAAGGGCTTCTTTAGAAGCAACTCTATTTTTGAGACCTTGCCTTTTCAATACACCAATTTCAATCTCAGCCATATTTAGCCAACTACCATGTTTTGGAGTAAAAACGAATTCAATTTTATTCAAAATTTCACGTGCTTTTTGAGGTTCAAATATTTTGTACATCGCAAAAGGCTTATGAGCAGATAAATTATCTTGTATAAGTGTTATTTTTTCAGCATCTGGATATTTATTGAGTACCAAATCTGATACAATTTTTGCCCATTGTACCATCGTATGGTTATCTGTTACTGTAATATAACGTTTACCTGCTAATGGTTCAAAGCACATATAAACTTCTGCTGCTCCTTCTCTTTTATATTCATAATCATAAAGGGTACCACCATCAGAAGTTATAATCGGTTTACGAGTTTCACTAACGAGTTGTTTTGGCGACTCATCTAAGCATATTACAGGATTTTTAGCGTCAAAGGGACGCTTATAAACGTCTAATACTTCTTCCATTTGACATACAAATTCTGCATTTTGCTCAGGAGGAATTACCCACATTTCGTATTTCCAAGGTTTAATTTCGTTTTTTTTAAAACTTGACGAACTGATTCATGCGAAATTTCTGGAATAATTTCAAGCTCTACTGCTTTATCTGCTAACAAACGTAAAGTCCATTTATTGTAACCATCAGGCACTTCACTACACGCTAATTGTACAATATGTGCTTCTACATCCCCATCTATTTTGATACGACTTTTCTGAGGACCACGTTTTAGACCTTTTAATGCTACTGATAAACCATGCAAAACGAATTTTTGGCGAACACGCTGTACTCGCAAAGGTTTTACATGATATCTTTGAGCGATAACCCTATCTGGTAAATTTTCTTCATTTGCATTCGAAGCTAATAAGATTTGAGCATTTAGAACAACACTACTCTTTGAACTGCGAGTTGCAATCAAATTCTTTAATAAGATTATTTCCGATTCTTCAAGCGTTACTATATATTTTTTATTCATCAGTTGAGTTCTTTATTTTATAAATAACAACTTATCATAATTTGTTTGACTTACTACTAGATAATAAGATTGATAATTTTTTATACATAAAACATAAACATGAAGAGCGAGTATGCATCGAAATATCTCCTAAGAACCGATATTACTATGTTTTTAAAGATATGGAGTTTCAAAGAGCATTTAACGATGTCGTCTTAACTAAAATTGGTGGGTATGGCGGTAGTTATGTAGGATATTTCTATTTTGAATTTATTCCTGTAATTCTTATAATTCTTACCATTATAATACTTATTAATATGGTTATTATTTTTTGGTTTGTAGTACTATATGATGTTCTTAAAAGTGAATTTAAGGAAAAGCAAAATAAGTGGATTTGGTTTATTTCAATGATTGTTTTGCCATTGATTACACCTATTTATTATATGTTGATAAGTGAAAAACAAAAGTTGTAATGACCAAAATACAATCTTTTTTACCTTATTTTATTTTTCTCACTGTATTGGTAGGGCAAAAGCATTTACGCAAATTTATTATTAAATCATTGACTTCCAATGCTTTAGCAATAATTTCTTTATAAAAACTAATTAAAAAAGATTTATCTTCTTGAAAAGAATCTTCTTCAGAGTTTAGATACTTTTTATACAAATCGCTCTTTTCTAGTTCTAACCAAATAATTTTTACATATTCATCATCTAACTTCCAGTTATCTAATTTATGTGACTCTAAATAAATAGCTAAAGAAGCGCTTTCAGTTAAAACGGCTAATGCACGAATCTCGCCTGCCTTTAAGAAGCAAACAATTTCAGACATATCAGAATTGGCTGCTCAATACTTTTTCATATCCACTATCAAGCAGTACTTGAACAATGGGGGATGGGGTTCAGTAGGACATTCAGGGATGATTGTGCAGAAGGAAGAATATTACTTTTTCTTGGAGACAGGTTGGGCAAGGCCTGTAACTAAGTGGGTTATGTTGGAGTTGGAACTAATAAACCTTCCACAATTATTTCTGATATTATTGCAAAACAGAAATGGAAAGA
>CAKZLT010000640.1 GCA_937127195.1 uncultured Saprospiraceae bacterium | reverse complement strand
TTTATACTTCGTTAAAAATACTCGCCTTAGCGGTGCTAGGACTGTGTTTTTTGCCTCGTCTAAATAAAAAATAACGCTGTTCTTTGTGGTAGGTTATTTATTGCCTACTCCCTTATTAGTTATAATTGACAAACTTAAAAAATAAATATGACTCAACTACTTATTAATGCTAAAAGTAAATTTTTAAAAAAATTGTTAGATGATATTAAGTAACATTGAGTTAACTTTATCGTTAAAGAATGACATAATATTATTGTATATTTTTATCATTAGATAATAAAATTGTTCTATGACAAAATTTGTCAAGAACCAAAATTCATAATATGAATCCTTTAACATTTTTAAGTAGTTTTCTTTTAGTAGTTGGTCTAGTGGTCGTTTCAAATGCGCAAAGTTTTGCACAAGACATTACAGGGCAATGGACAAACTCTACTGAAGACACCAAGATTTTGATTTATAAAGGTCGAAAAAACACTAAAAAAGTTCGCTACAATGAGGAAGTTGGTAAATACTACGGGCGAGTTATTTCGTCAAAAACAGGCGAGTTGAAAAAAAATCAAAAAATCATTTTAGCTTTTTCTCCACAAGGCGGACAAACCTATAAATTTGGAAAAATATATCATCTGCGCAATGACCGAGAGTATGATGGTTATTTGCAATTGAAAAAAAATGGGATGCTCAAAATCCGAAAATTTGTAGGTAAATCTTACGTCGGTACAACGGAAATTTGGACAAGAGCAAAATAACTTTGTCTAAGCACTTACTTATCTAAAGAAAAAAAGCGCGCAATCAATTTGATTACGCGCTTTTTTTATAGGCTTTTTCACAAAAAATAAATGCTATAATTTCTGTAAACGCTTCGTCGTAACGATTGCACCATCTACTATTAAAGAGTAAAAATAGATACCCGCTTGCAAGTCGTTTCCAATTTGAACTTGTCCAGTAGCATCCAATTGCTGATTCTTGATTTGACGACCAGCAACATCTGTTAATAGTAGTTGTCCTTCATGTCCTTTCAAATCATAATTTACTGTTGTGTAATTATGAAAAGGATTAGGCGCATTTTGAGAAATGACAACTATTTTGGCCAAGTCATTTGTAGAGACATTAAAAGCATCAACTGTTTGAATGATACTTTGCTTTTCGTTTGTTTGCAAATCTTCGACAGTTATAGTAATAGAACCCGTTCCTACTGAACCAGGAATAATAGTTGCTTTCATTAAGCTACTAGCTCCAGCCATTGTTCCTTGCTGTTGAGTCATAACATCCGTTCCATAACACTGATTTCCGTCGCAAACAAAAGTACTCCATGTCGTATCTGGAAAATTCTTAACGACTGTCCAACTAGTAGTAATTGATTTGTTAGAATTATTGGCTACATGACCAGAAAACTCTATCCAATCGCCAACTGCACCACCTTTAATTGTATCATTATCAGTAACATAATAGTCAAAACTTTGAGCAAAAGTCATCGAACTAACCATCGTGAAAGTTAGGATAAATGTAAAAAATTTCATTTTCATAGATAAAATATTTTAAATATTCTTGAATTAATGGTTCTTTATGATTTTGTGTGGTTTGTCTAAAATTTCGCTTTTTCAAATAGAAACTAGAAATAATCAGATTAAGTAGGTGACATTTTGAATGACCACATAAAATCATATAGAACCTTATTAATGTTATATACCATTGTAAATATACAGAGTTATTATGATGGTCTTCAAATTTAGGTATTTGAAAATAAGGAATTAGGAGTTTTTACGACACAATTACTTTAGATATCAATATCCATTCCTCCAAAAACTAAAGGATATTCCTTTCCATTTTTAAAAAAGAAGATTTGTACCATATAGTTTTTACCCATTTTTTTCTGATAATTGCTATATCTGATTGGCGGTACAGGATTGCCATTGAATATAAATTTCTCTCCTTTTTCGTCATTGCTTCCAGAGGCTTCTCTTGTCGCTAATACACTTCCATTATCTTTATCAATTATTTTCACAACGAATTCTTCTCCCTGAATCATTGACATATCAGGTGTATTCATTTGAATATTAATCAAAGTATAATTCCAAGAACGAAGGCGTCGTGCTTTTTTATTATTCTTCTTTCTTGCTTCTACCTCATCAAAAGCTATTTTGAGATTTTCAACGATTTGAAGTGTTCGTTCTTTTTCGTTGAATTGTTTATTTAATGTAGCTAACTCTGCTGTTCCTTCGAGTGTTTTTCGTTCTAAAGAGTCTTTTTCCAAAAATAATTGACCAATTTTTTTATCCAGATTTGCGCGTTTCTTGTCCAATTGCTGAATTAATGACTTATCTGCATCTTTCTTTTGACGAAGGTCAGCCACTTTATTCACTAAACCGCTTGATTCGTTTCGTAGTTTCTGAAGTGCTGCATCTTGTGTTATTAGTTTTTCGGATTGCTTTTGGAGTCTTTTATTCAGAACTCGAACACGTCCGTTCAAAGCAATCAAACTATCTCCGAGCGTTTTATTTTTACGAACCAATAAGTCATTTTCAACCTGTAATTCCGCTGTTCTTTGAGTCAATTTTTTTACTCTATTTCTTAGTCTTTCATTATCATCTTTTTCGGCATCAAGGGCTTTTTCGTATTTTTCAACGTTATCTTTTTCCTTTGTTACTTCCTTTTCCAAATACCATAATCCGACAATCATCAAAGCGATGACGCTTACTATAATTATGGTTCTCAATGTTTTATTCATAATAAATAATTATATTCTTATTAGTTTTAGACAAAAGTACACCCTTTTTTTTAAAAAGAAAGTTAAGACAGATTCAAAATAATAAGGTTTTATTTTTTTTTATGATAAAACGACATTTGACCCCAAAAAATTTAATTCATAACTCTTTATTTTTGATTTTTTTGGGTGTCATTCCGTTTTTCGCATATTAGAGATTTGCCAAATCTTCAAGATTTCGCAACTTCTCTCACGAGGCTTGACCGAGTAAATGTTTTTTTTGCGAAAAACGGAATTACACCCATTTTTTTTGACAAGTTTCATAGTAATAAAATACTTTACTATACGCTTTATATGGTCAAATACCCTTCATTTTTAGAAAGGGCTACCTAGCGACCACCAACTTGTCCTTAAATATAGTTCGCCCTTCTTTAGTCATTTCTACAAAGTAAATGCCATTAGCTAAGTGACTTATATCAAATACTTCATCGTTTCCATTGATGCTAGTTCCTCCAATTTTTTGACCATAAATATCAGAGAAAATAATTTGAGCGTCATAAATATCCTTTGAAAGCGTCAAGGTAAATTGGCTAAAAGCTGGATTAGGAAAAATCTTTCCAGACTTATTCAATGGTATAAAATCGGTATCTAAAAAAAGTTCTACGCTACACTCTTCAAAACTACCCTCACAGTAGTTAGATAAACTATAACCAGACGCTGCTACTAATCCGTTGAATAAACCTGTGATACTTCCTATTCCTTCGTACCAAGTCTGACCAATATCGTCGAGTGTTATGGTTTTTCTATTTTTATTATAAATAAAACTCCTTGTGGTATCTGAAACAGTACCCGTTTGCTGGCAAGTGTTGGATAATATCTCGGTTGGTTTCAAACTAAAATCATACAAAATAATACTTGACTCCAAAGGGCAATTAGTACTCAAAGTAAGCCCCGTTGTCAACTGATGAGTGAACAAATAAGCGTAAACTTCTTGCAATTGTATATCGTCTCTGATAGCCGCGACAAGTTTACTCTGAGTATTTTTGTCTGTTCTAAAAAAAAGTTTTTGATAGGTCATGTTTTCAATGATAGTATCACCACCAGTATATAAAATGTATCGATCAACAGGAGCAAATATCGTTGGGTCTAATTCATAAAACCAAATTGTAGAATCTTTAGCGATAGGCAAATAACTCTGAGCATTGCTCGTTATTCCGCAAAAGCACCATATAAAAAGGACAATGTAAAGTTGTTTCATTTTTTATTTTTTTCTAAAATACAAAAAAGGCTTCGCTTCGATGCTTTGAAAGAGCATTACTAATAAAACGGTCAAAGCATTCTAAAGTGAACACTTTGACCGTTTTTTTATAAAAAAATTGTAATTGAGAGTTAGGGAGTAGGAAAAAAATAACCTACCAGTCAAACTTATTATTTTTCATTTATACTTCGTTAAAAATACTCGCCTT
>CAKZLT010000639.1 GCA_937127195.1 uncultured Saprospiraceae bacterium | reverse complement strand
CTTCCATATTTACTTTTCTCATTAGTGTTTTTTATTAAAAACAATATTTTCGCTCTATTTTTCCGTCTTTTGACAATTTATGCTAACTGTCAAAAATTGTCAAAAAACATATCTTCTATTCAAAAAAATCGCCTTATCAAAATGAACTTTATTTAACCCTAGAAGCCTTAATCGCATCTATCAATAAAATCAATTTTTCTATTGTTACATGTTCCATAATCACGACTTTGAACCACTCTGGAATGGCATGATTATCAGGAACTAAACCAAATTGCGTCGCCACCTCGGGCGTAATATATTGGCTTCTTATTGTAATAATATTCGATTGTGGGTGTCGATAAGACTCAATCTCCAATGCACTCAATTGTTTACACATCCATTCTGTTCTTTTTTGCAAAATGAATACTTTTTCTTGCCAACCGAATGGGCCATTTTTAACCAAAATCATCCAAACAGCAATCGCGTTTGCTCCCGAACGGCTTCCTATCAATGTAAAATCTTCTCCCTCCACATAGCTCGCTTGCTTCGTGTTGACGTGCTGAATATAGTTTTTTCTAATCAAAAAAATACCTGTACCATAAGGAGCTTGCGCCATTTTGTGGGCATCCAATGTAAAAGAAGTAATGTGTTTATTCTCGAATGTCATTTGGCTTTTTTCATCCGTGAAAGGATAATAAAAGCCGCCATAAGCACCATCTATGTGAAGCTGAAAAGTACAAGAGAAATCGGTCAATTGATTGGTGTAAGCGTTGATATTATCAACCGAACCAAACATGGTTGTCATCATATTACAAATAACAATGAAGTATTTTTTGCCGTCACTTTGTGCTTTCTGAATGGTTGCTTTGACTCCTTTTTCGCTTACCTCACGAGTACTATTATCAACAGGCGTTTTATAAATGTCCAATGCCAGTAAGTTGGCTGCTTTATTCATCGAATAATGGCTATCATCACTACACAGAATACAAATATCTGCTCTTTCAGCGTCATATTCATTCATAAAATAGTTGCGATAAATCCAAATTGCTTGAATGTTCGCCTCCGTTCCACCAGAAGCCACATAACCATCGTGTCCTCCAGTTTTACCTTTCAAAATATCAACCGCACAGATTTCAATTAGGTTCTTTTCGATAGCGTGTGTGCCTTCAAAAAAAGACTCCGACTTACCTAAAGTGTGGCAACCAATATGATTTGGATTTTGGATAAGACTTGAAATAAAGGGCGCATCCTTGACAAATGAAGCATCTTGAGTAAACACTTTTTCGTCTAAATACGAGGCAGGAACACCCAAAATACTCTGCGTACTATAATTTATATTCTTCTCTAGCGCGTCAAAAACAACTGATTTGATTTCTTCTTGCGATTTTTTTTTCCAGTGACTATCCATTTTTTTTATTTTAGTTGAATTGCTAATTTGGCTGCAAAAGTAATAGAGTCCATTGACTTTTAATATGACCTTTCGCAGTATTCAAAATAAAAAATGCTACCTCTTTTATAAAAAGAAATTTGAAACCATACTGATTGGTGATTAGTTGTTTTGTTGATTATCAATAAGTTAACGAGTTGTTGATAGGCAATTACATCGTCAATAACTTTAATAAATATGTATTTTTAACCTATTCTACTGGATTCTTCAAAGAACGATTTCAAAAGAAAAAGAGCCATTATATTATAACGGCTCTTTTCTAAATTATTTATTTTCTATTTGGATGAACGTGTCGCTCTGCATGATAAGAAGAACGAACCAAAGGACCACTTTCTACATAATCCAGTCCTTTTTCTAATCCAACTTCTTTATACATCGCAAATACATCAGGATGAACAAACTCCGCTACTGCAATGTGCATTTTGGTTGGTTGTAAATATTGCCCCAACGTCAAAACATCACATCCGTGTGCTACCAAATCATCCATAATCTGAAAAACTTCCTCTTTCGTTTCACCTAATCCAAGCATTACACCCGATTTTGTTCGTTTTCCAAACTCTTTAGTTCGTTTGATTTGGTCAAGGCTTCGTTGATATTTTGCCTGCGGACGCACCTTTCTATATAATCGTTTGACGGTTTCCATGTTATGAGAAACCACCTCTTGCCCTGGATTAATCATCGTTTCTAGTGCTTTCCAATTCGCACGAACATCAGGAATCAGGGTCTCGATTGTCGTAGAAGGCGAGAGATTTTTGACTTCTTTTACCGTATTATGCCAAATCGACGCACCTTTGTCCTTTAATTCATCTCGATTCACAGAAGTAATCACTGCATGTTGAACCTTCATCAACCGAATAGCTTCTGCCACTCTTCGGGGTTCGTCAATGTCGTATTCTGGCGGGCGACCTGTTTTTACGGCACAAAACGAACAAGAACGCGTACAAGTATTTCCCAATATCATAAAGGTAGCTGTACCTTCGCCCCAGCATTCGCCCATATTTGGACAATGACCGCTTTGACAAATGGTATGCAACTTATATTCATCAACAACACTTCGGACTTTCTTATAACTTTCGCCAGAAGGTAATTTGACACGCAACCATTCAGGTTTACGCGCTCTAGCTTCTTTTTTGGCAACTACTGGTAATTCAAACATCCTTTATTTATTTATGAAAGCCGTTTTTATAAAAAAAACGATGCCTTTATTTTTTATTTTAAATTTCCTTTGGTTCTATTTATTTTTCTTCACTTAGTACTTTTTTCTTAATTCTCTAAACCTTATAGGTTTTTAAAACCTATAAGGTTTGATTGAAGTTTAATATAACCTATTTTTTAAAAATATCAACCAACCTAAATCATATAGAGCCTTTCCTTTTACAAAAATACAATGATTTCCGTTACAAACAATTCTATTATAATCTTTGTTCGCTCAATTCATTCAAATTACTCTCTTAATTCAAACATTTTGAATTTTTATGGTCTTTTTCAAAGAGCTAAAAATATAAAAAACAAATCATTGAATTAATTACAAAACTGAATTACATGATATTGAACTAGACCTTAAATAATTCATTTTTAGTAAAAAAACACTTCGTTTAATTTGCAAATGTGACATTTAAAACCATAAAATGATTGATTTTTATTCATTATTTAGCTTAATTGCCTAGAGTTTTCGTCTATCTATCTTTAGACTATTTTCTTTTTTTTTAAAAAAATAAAAATAAAAACCAAAGTGTGGTAAATGCTAAAAACCAAATAAACGTTTGATAGTTACACTTTTATACAGATAAAAAATGGTACTTATCGAAAAAATATAGGTGATTTACCCAATAAATAATAACTTATTTTCCATGTCATAAAAAATGACATAAAAACATTTTTTCAAAATTGACTGTGGTATTATTTTTGGTGACATAACTAATAAGTGAAATGATACAGAATTCCCAATTTCAAAATGAAATAAACCATATTAAATAAAAAAATGATGAAACGATTAATATCCATTACCTTAATTTTGACTCTGTTTCTGTTCAATCAAAGTTTTGCACAAAGTGTGACACGAGTAAATGACTTAGGAGCAGCACAAAAAGCAAGCTCTCTAAATTTTGCTTGTCAAGCAAAAGTTGTTAAATATAATGCTTTAAAAAATTCAAGAACTCCATTAAAAGGAGTTAACATTGAAGTTTTTAATCTAACGAATCAAAAATTAGAATTAGCTTTAGAAAATCATCCTTTAGATAAATTTTCTTTCAATTTTCGACAAGGAAATGAATACGCAATTATGCTTCGTAAAGAAGGATATTTAGTTAAGCGCATTAGTGCTAAAATTGGAATAGATGGTTGTAAAGCTTGTTTTGATGGCTTGAATACTTTAACTCCATTAGAAAAAAATGAAATGAACTCTATTATGAATTTACAATTCATGATGCGTCAAGTTAATGAAGGAGACAGAGTAATTATTCCAGAAATTGAATTTGAAGGTAAATCTGCTCAAATCACTGAAAAGACAAGTGTTGCTCTAAGTGAATTGGCAATACTATTAAAAGATAATTCAAATATCCTTGGACAATTAGAAATTCATACAGATGCAAGAGGTGATGCAGATGATAATATGAAATTATCTGAGCAAAGAGCCAAAGCAATTAGTGAATACCTAAGTTTGAGTGGTATTTCTAAGGAAGATATTACGATTAAGGCTTATGGTGAGCGTCGTATCATTAACAATTGCTATTCGGAAGCTGATTGTAGTGAATTAGAACACGCTCAAAATAAAAGAAGTATTTTTTGGCTTCGTGCTCAAATAGGTGAAAATAATCAATTCTCTAAGCCTTTAGTGCGTCTTTTAGCGGATGAAGGAAATGCTAATTTTTCTGCGCAACCTCGACGAGTAGCCGAAGCTAGTCAAGCTGTAAAAGAAGAAAAAATAGTAGCTAAACCTTTAGCAAAGCCAGCAACTCCAGTTCAGAAAAAAACGAAAGTAGTAGCTGCGGTAAAAGAAGATAAATCATTGCCTAAAGCTGATTTGGGTGAAGAAAGACTATTTGGTTCAAATTCATTCAACAATCACGTAGCTGTTAGTCCAGACGATGTAAAAGAAATCTGTGATGTAAATGGCGTTGTGAAGCCTAGTAATAGAAAGGCTGATGAAATTGATAAGGACAAATTTGGAGGTCTTCAGAATGCACGTAATGCCAAAAGTAAAGTAACAACAACAGGTAACAACATATCTAAAGATATTGATGTAGCTTATAGTGAAGATGGTGGCAAAACCATTAGAAGAAGTGGTAGAGCAACTTTAATCTCTACTACTTACACTGGTTATATAATAGAAATGTTCACTTCTGTTGATGAACTTCCTAATAGCCATAAAGTATTCAAAAGTCATGGAAAAGTGTTTTTGGATGATACTGGCGTTGCTTTTTCTTATATGTATGGAAAATTTACAACTAAAGAAGCTGCTGAAAAATTCATCAAAACAGTTGTTCGTTTCTCCTATCCTGATGCAAAAGTAATTAGGTATAAAGATGGTAAACGCAAGAACTAATATTTTACTTATATAAAATCGTTTGTCAGAAAGACTTACTTCTATCAGGAAGTAAGTCTTTTTTATATTTTTAGTTTATATTCAAGATAAAACTATGTTTAGCGCATTTAGTTTACTTCACTGTTTTTCAATAAAAATTATCGAACTTTGCACAGAATCTTTCAAAAGCATTTTTTTTCATAAAAATATTATATCATTCAACTAAGTTGTTTGGTTCTTTGAAAATTCTTGTGGTAGCAGGTAATGAGTTAGGGAGTAGGCAAAAAATAATCTACCAGTCGAACTTATTGTTTTTCATTTATACTTCGTTAAAAATACTCGCCTTAGCGATGCTAGGACTGCGTTTTTTGCCTTGTCTAAATAAAAAACAATGACGTTCTTTGTGGTAGTTTATTTATTGCCTACTCCCTAACGCTCAAATTCAGTATAATTCATATTATTTTGAATTCCACAATAATATTCAGAGAAGCAATTCTTTTTAATATGACTTAGTCAAAAGATAAAAATGATGCGTATTTACTTAGACAACGCCGCTACTACACAAATAAGTCCAGAAGTTATTGAAGTAATGACTGACTTAATGAAAAACCATTATGGAAATCCATCTTCTATTCACCAAGAAGGAAGAACGATGCGCGCTCAATTAGAAGAAGCTAGAAAAACGATTGCTAATCATTTGAAAGCCTCAATAGGCGAAATATTTTTCACTTCAGGTGGTACAGAAGCCAATAATATGGCCATCAAATGTTCTGTAAGGGACTTAGGAGTAATGCGTATTATTACTACTAAAATGGAGCATCATTGTGTTCTACATACTGTTGAGAGCCTTGAAAACTATCAAAACATCCAAATTGATTATGTAGATATTGACTCCAGAGGTAGGGTCAATTATAAACATTTGGAGCAACTTCTTAAGAGTTCTGATAAAAAGACATTAGTCTCACTCATGCATGCTAATAACGAAATCGGAACGATGATTGACATTGATGCCGTTGGTGAAGTTTGTGCTGAGAATAATGCTTACTTTCATTCTGACACCGTTCAGACAGCAGGGCATTTTCCGATTGACGTTTCAACTACCAAAATACATTTCATGTCTGGCGGAGCGCACAAATTTCATGGACCAAAAGGTGTTGGATTTATTTATATCAATGGAGATGCGATGCTAAAGCCATTCATTGATGGCGGAGCGCAAGAACGTAATATGCGCGGAGGAACTGAAAATGCTTATGGTATTATCGGAATGGCAAAGGCTTTTGACTTGGCTTGTATTAATATGAAAAGCCGATCGGAACACATTCAAGGTATTCGTCAATATATGCTTGAAGCATTGCAAGAGAACTTTGAAGGCATTGAATTTAATGGTGATTATGATAAAAATTGCCTTTATACGGTTCTGAGTACTGCCTTTCCGATGACTTCTCGTAGTGAAATGATGTTAATGAGTTTAGATATTTATGGAATTAGTGCTTCTGGCGGAAGTGCTTGTAGTTCTGGAGCAGAACAAGGCTCTCACGTATTAGCAGCAATTAATGCATCTGAGGCATTCAAAACTATTCGTTTTTCATTTTCTCATTATAATACAAAAGAAGAAATCGACTTGGCAATAGAAAAATTAAAGTTGATTGTTCCTGAACAAGTAAAAATACCAGCCGTAGTTTAAGTTAATCTAAACGCAATTTTTACATTGTTTTGTAGTGTGTTTTTTTATAAAAAATAACAGAACTGCGCTATCAAAGGATGGCGCAGTTTTTTTTTTATAGAATGTTGTAGCAAGTCATCGTACTTAAAGCCACGAATTTTAAGTGAATAAGAGAATTTGAAAACGTTATTTGTGCATTCGAGGGAAAAATGGTCAAAGAACCAAAAGTTAAAAACTTTATAAAGATTTTAATGTTAAAATAAACATCTCAGAAAACGGTTATTTTAACATTAAAATCCATTCATTAAGATGAATTTACATAAAACTTTAGGTGCATTAAAAGCATCTGGATATCAGCCAAAATCTATCAAAGAAGAGCTTAGAGCTAATTTAATTCAAAAATTAAAGAATAAAGAAAAGGTATTTGAAGGTATTTGGGGTTTTGAGGATACTGTTATTCCAGATATAGAAAGAGCAATTCTGTCGCGCCATAATGTATTGATGCTCGGACTTCGGGGGCAGGCAAAGACTCGTATTGCACGCATGATGGTCAAATTACTTGACGAATACATTCCAGTAGTTGCAGGAAGTGAAATTAACGACGATCCTTTGCAGCCGATTTCTAGGTTTGCTGTCGATTTGATTGCAGAAAAAGGCGACGATACGCCAATCGAATGGCTTCACAGAGAGGCACGTTATGTAGAAAAACTGGCAACTCCAGATGTTTCTGTTGCAGATTTGATTGGAGATGTTGACCCGATTAAGGCAGCAACTTTAAAATTACCTTACTCAGACGAACGTGTTATTCACTTTGGTTTGATTCCACATTCTCATCGTAGTATATTTGTAATCAATGAATTGCCCGATTTACAAGCACGTATTCAAGTTGCGTTATTCAATATATTGCAAGAAGGAGATATTCAAATTCGTGGTTTTAAACTAAGAATGCCTTTGGATATTACTTTCTTATTTACTGCAAATCCAGAAGATTATACCAATAGAGGTAGTATTATTACGCCTTTGAAAGACCGTATCGAAAGTCAAATTTTGACACATTATCCAAAATCTATCGAAATTGCTAAACGTATCACGAAGCAAGAAGCGAGACTTTCGGAAGCCCAAAGAACGCAAATTCACGTTCCTGATATGGCAAGTACTTATTTAGAAATGGTTTCTTTTTCGGCAAGAAGCTCAGAGTACATTGATGAAAAATCGGGAGTTTCGGCTCGTTTGAGCATATCAGGAATGGAGAACCTAGCTAGTACTGCTGAGCGTAGAATGTTAATTAACGACGAAAAAAAGACTTCTGTTCGATTTACAGATTTTTGGGGTGTTGTGCCAGCAATTACAGGAAAAGTAGAATTGGTCTATGAAGGTGAGCAAGAAGGACCTTATCAAGTGGCAATGAATTTGATGGATAGCGCAATTAAGGATTTGTTTTTGGAATATTTTCCTCATCCAGAAAAAATCAAGCGTAACCAAAAAGACCCCTACGGAACAATTAGAATGTGGTTTTCTTCTGGTCAAACAGTTAATTTATTGAATGATGCTTCGGATAGAGATTATAAAGAAGCATTGGATAAGGTTGCTGGTTTGGAAGCTTTGGTCAAGTCGATTGATGTGCCAAAAGCAGATAAATACCTGTTTATGGAATTGGCTTTACAAGGTCTTTCTGTATTTCAGGTGGTTAGTAAAGAAATCGTAGAGCAGCAGCTTCGTTTCCGTGATTTGTTGGCTAATATGCTTAATGATGATGACGATGATGGCAGTGTCTGGGAATAGTTTTTTTAGTAGATATTTTCAAAAAAATAGGTTGTATCAAATTTCAATCAAACCTTGATAAGGCATAGCCGTATAGCTAAAATAAGAAAGTAGCCCCAAAGGGGTGAAATATTACAGCATCGGGGCTTGTCCCG
>CAKZLT010000638.1 GCA_937127195.1 uncultured Saprospiraceae bacterium | reverse complement strand
CCAAAATCGTTGATAAGCGGTATTTTCTTTTAATGCTTGAAGTGTTATTTCATTAGTCAAAATTGGGCTACATCGAATTACTTGAGGTAAGGTACTTTCTCTTATTTTTTTTAAAATGATTGGTGCATTTTCTAAATTAAAATTAGGATAAAATAAAACATTAGGATAAATACCTGCTGGGTCTTGAAGACAATGGTAATTTGGTGTTTGGAAAATAGTCGTATCAGCCCCTATTGCCAATAGTTCTAAAAATATTATTAAATTTTTTTCAGAATAAATCATAAAGTTAAATCTTTTAGTGAAGAAAAATCTATTACATCAATTCCTCTAGTCTTACTTCTGCATCAACGATTTCATTAGCATATTGATTCTTTTTTACGCCATGATTGGTAATCAAGGTAATAAAAATCTGTTTTTTTGTACTACTATGGTCTATAAAAGCCTGTTTTTTACGGAGCAATTCATCATAATAAGATTTAGAAATCGTAAATTCCGTCGCATAAAATTTGATTTCGCACAAGTTAATGCTATCATCTTTTCTATCAATAATTAAATCAATTTGAAAACCTTCATTCTCCTTACTTTTCGGTACTCTAAGGCTGTATATTTCTGTATAAACTGCTGCTATACCTAATGTTACTTTTATTTCGTCAATATGTTTATGACAAAGGTTTTCAAAAGCGAAACCCAACCAAATTTTATAGGTTTGACTACTAGAAAGTTGTTGCCACAGACCTTTGGTATATTGACGATTAGTCTTAATAAAACGATGATAAAAAATCGAATACTCATCAATTAATCTAAAATAAACGCCTTTATTTCGCCCTATAAATGGTATTTTTTCATCAACAAAATCAGAGATTTGTAGTTCTTTCAAAGCACGCGTATAGCTCCCCGACGATTTTATATTAAAATGTTCAAATATCTCTGGTCTCGTCAATCCGTTCTGACGAGTAGCCAACAAGGCTACGATTGACTGATGAACATCGTAGTTATTAAAAAGAGCTTGATATAGATTTTGATATT
Organism: uncultured Saprospiraceae bacterium; assembly: GCA_937127195.1. Classification (GTDB taxonomy): domain Bacteria; phylum Bacteroidota; class Bacteroidia; order Chitinophagales; family Saprospiraceae; genus CAKZLL01. The sequence goes on along the minus strand of CAKZLT010000638.1, from coordinate 13,337 downwards.
CGTTTCTGAGTAAGCCATTTGGAGAAAAACAAATCCGCTCAATCGCACTCGCAAAACTTTCTCCCTTTCGGATATTTTCCAAATAAAAAGGAATGCCTCCTAATGTCATATAGATTTTAGCAATTTCTTGGAAGGTCAAACGAATATGCTTACTATCAAAAAAAGTCTTTGTTTCAGCCAATGTAAAAGGATGTAAGTGAATAATCTCAGTTACTCGATTATGTAAGCCACCTCTATCATTAATAATTTTTTGGCTTATCCAAGAGGTTGCAGAACCACAAATCACTAATAAGAAGTGTTTTTCTTTAGATAAATAATCATTCCAGAAGTGCGCTAAAAATTGAATAAAATTAGAACGAGGTGTTGCTACCCAAGGTAATTCATCTATAAAAACAATCTGTTTCTTATCCTTTGGTAGCTTAACTAGATAAGCCTTCAACTGTAAAAATGCCATTTGCCAGTTTTGAGGTATCACTGGTGTATAAGTCCCATTGTATTCTGAAAGTTTGATAGCAAAATTAGCTAGTTGTTGTTGTAAAGTCCCGTTTTGAATACCTGTCAGATTAAAGCAGTACCGCTCTCTCAATAGCACATCAATCAAAAAAGTTTTTCCTACTCTTCTGCGACCTGTTACCGCCAAAAACTCTGAACGTTCAGAAGCTAACAATAATTCGATTTTCTGTATTTCTGCTTTTCTTCCTATCATATTACATCCTTTATAAATCCAAATATAATACTTAATTTGGATTTAAAGTCTTTTTTTTAGCCTCTAAATCCAAATATAGAAAATGAGATATTCTGTTATTCATTTGAATAGTGCTAAGTGAAGAAAAATAAATAACTAGCACCATTCTACTTTTTCTTTGTTCTATTTAAAAGCACTAAAAAAATGAACCGTAGCGGTGCTATGCTTAATTTTTTAAGCACTTTTAAATAAAAAAATAAAGTTGTATAATGGTGCAACTTATTTATTTTTCTTCACTAAGTAACCATTAGATTTATTCAAAATAATCAGATTAAGCCATAAATACCAAACGGCATCAGTTTTGAAAACCGACACCGTTTAGCTTAATTTTTTCACAAAAAGAAATAACACCTTAAATATCAAAAGCCTATTCTATCATTCTCTTCATTATTCTTACTGAAAATCTCCACGCAACGCCCTAAATCGTTTCCGTGCTTCTACGGCAAAAGTACTATTAGAAAAATCCAAAATAATCTGTTCATATAGCTTTTGAGCCTTCTTCTTATCATCCAAATGCGTTTCATATAAGCCTGCTAGAGCAAATAATGAATTATCAACTCGAATACTTTCCTTAAAATTATCAATAATATTCTGGTACATTTGAGCCTCTAAGTCGTATTTGCGCTGCTTTTTGTAAATTGCCGCTTTCGCAAAATAAATATCATCCTGCAAAGAGTGATTCGGAAAAGCTTGAATAATGCTATCCATTTTTACAAAAGCATCATCAAAACGATTTTGAAAAATCAATAATTCCGCTTGTGAAAATAAATACATCGGTCTAATCACTGTATCCAAAGCCAAATTATCCAAAATAAATACAGATAAATCCAAAGCATCATTGGCAATTAGCTTAGAAGTAGAAGCTTTCAAAACACTAAATTGCGTTTGCGCCCATTCAAAATCACCTTTAAAATAAGACAGTTTCGCATTCTTAAAACGCGCTTTTTGCCCCAAAACATCGTCTTTGTATGCTTTATCTACTTGAGAATACAATAGTGTTGACTCCCAGATTTCGCCATCCATCAAATAATAATCACCTAAGGCAATCTTCGACTCTGCCAATAAATGACGACGCACACCAGGCGTTTCAATTAATTCTTCCATTAATTCAATTGCCTTATCCAAGTCATTCAAAAAGAATGCTTCCAATTCTGCCAATTCGTAAACAATATTTCCTGAAGTTGCATTCTTACCAAATTCCGTCAAAAACGTTTCGTATTCCGCTTCTAGTGTTTTCAAATCCTCTTGAGTGTAATCATATCCATCGACCAATCGAAGGCGTTTACACTTCAACATTTCCTTTTTAGAATCTATATAATACGTATTCGTTCTGCCTTTTTCCTCAATTAAATACTCATAAGCCTTAATTGCGGCATCATAATCCTTTGCACGTTGCGCCATTTGAGCCAAACGATACACTCGCCCGCCTGTGTCTTTGGTGCGTTTATCAATCGCTTTGACTTGACGAAAAGCATTTTTATAATCTTTTTTCTGTATGAAAACCCAAGACATCATTTCCAATAGTACCATTTCATCTGGCGTATCATTAATGGCTTGATATAATTGTAATTGTAATTCTTTGAAATCATCTGCCCCAAAAAATCGCTGAAAAATCGTTTTTAAAGAATTTAAACGCGTTGGAGTTGCCTTCAAACTAATGATATAATTCTCAATCATTGGTTGTCTATCGCCTTTTTGACGATACAAATCTCCCAATTCGTAAGCAAAAATCTTTTTATCTGCTAACAATTCAGAGCCTTTTTTATACGACTCTAACGCCAAATCATATTTGGTTAATTTAATGAATTTTTGAGATAATCGAATAATTTCCGTTCTATTCTTAGGCAAATTATCAATTGCTCTTTTATATTGTTTATTGGCTTTTTCTTGTTTGAATTGTCTTTCAAGCATTGCACCATAATCAACATATAATTTCACCTTTTGAGGATACTTTTTAATGCGTTTTTTAAGCTCTTTTTCACATCTATTATATTGCTCCGAAAGCATTAAAGTTTCTACATAACGGTCAAAATAATAATCACGAGTTGGATTTTTTTGAAAAATTTTCTGAAAACATAAACTCGCTTTATCATATTCTCCATTTCTAAAATACTGCTCACAAAGGCGCGGGTCTTGCGCCGTCAGAACGGTTTGAGTCGTTATCAGGAGTCCTAATATTACAATGAAATATTTCATATAAATCTATTATTTGCTGGTTCTTTTAGTTTTTGTATCACTAATAATAACTTATAAAAGACTAATCACTAATTAACCAATAACAAGTCACTATTATAAACATACGCTTTTATAACTTAAAATGTTTTCTACAAAGTATTTTTAATAAAACATTAAAGGCAACTTTCCTAAATCCAAACGTCTTCTTCAACCGTCAATTCACTCTTTACATCACCAGTATGTTGAATAGCTTTAGGTTCAAAAAGCATAATCCAAACTTCTTTATCTCCAGTATGTGGACGATGTTCAACACCTTTAGGTACAATAATAATTTCTCCTGTTTTCGTTGTAGTTGTTCTTCCATCTCGAAAATCCATAAAAAGAGTTCCTTTCACTACCATAAATAATTCATCTTCATTTTCGTGGTCGTGCCAGACAAATTCCCCTTTCACCTTAGCTAATTTTACATATTGTCCATTCAGTTCGCCTATAACTTTTGGTGTCCAATATTCATCAATCAAGTTAAACTTCTCTTCTATATTAATAGTATCAATCATATTTTATTAAAATTACCTCCAAATTATTAACATTAATTTATCAACTATATTTACTAAACTTCGTAGATAATGATTATTTCGTATAATAATATAGTATTTGACAAGATAAAAACTTATTAATGCGTTTTAATGTTGCATTAACGCAACTTTTGAAAAGGAGTTACTTTATATTTTAAAATAAAATTTCGTTTAAAAATTAATATATTTCAATTTTTGAACGCTTTAAAGAATGAAAAAACAAATGAAGAATATTTTATGGATATTAATTAGTGTATTTGCTTTTGGTACAGTACAAGCACAGAAACTAGAAAAATCTCTACTTTGGGAAATCTCTGGTAATGGTTTAGAAAAACCTTCTTACCTCTACGGAACGATTCACATCATCGGGACAGACGATTTTTTTCTTACCAAAAACACAAAAAAGGTATTCAAAAAATCTGAGCAATTAGCCTTAGAAATCGATTTGGACGAAATGCAAAACCCAATGGCTATCTTCGGAATGCTTGGCGGAATCATGATGGACAACAATCAATCTTTAAAAAATTTACTTTCGACTGATGATTATAATTTGGTGCATAATTACATTATGGACTCCATGGAAATGGGTATGATGGCAACACTCGTTGAAAAAGTTAAGCCTATTTTTCTGAGTCAAATGATTGGTATGGATTTATCTTCAATTGGTCAAGATCAACCTTCTGTTGGTGGTGACAGCGGCTCAACTTCTTACGAAATGGTGTTTTCTGATATGGCAAAAGACCAAGAAATCGAAATGAAAGGACTCGAAACAATGGCATATCAAATGAGCATTTTTGATAATATTCCGTATAAAACGCAGGCTGAAATGCTCGTTAGTGCTATAAAAGGCGGTGGAGAAGATGAGGCTGAATCTTTAGATGAATTGGTTGAACTCTACAAGAAACAAGACATCGAAGCCTTGAATACATTGATGGCAGGCGACCCGAGTATTGCTAACTTCAATGATGTGCTTTTGATTAATCGTAATAAAAACTGGATTCCTGTCATTGGTCAAATGGCTAGAGAAAAACCAACCTTTTTTGCTGTCGGTGCAGGACATTTGCCTGGCGACGAAGGTGTAATTAAGTTACTACGAAAAGCTGGTTACAAACTTAAACCGCTTTATTAATGATGAATGTATAGCATAATGATGAATGTATAATGATGAATGCTCCGCTGTTTTGCCATAAAAGGACGAAACAGCGGAGCATTTAGCATTATGCATTCAACATTCATCATTATACATTCATCACTACATCAACATTCATCATTCTTTTTAGCCTTTTTGAATAAAAAAAAATGAACCACTCTAGTTTTTTGTAACTTTGAATGTCAGAGCATTATTAGAAATATTTTATATTTTGAAAATCAATTTTTATGAAAAAAATCATCGTATTAAGCATTTTAAGTGTAGCATTCGCAGTAGCTACATTTGCACAAAAAAAAGAAGTAACATTGGAAGATATTTGGCAAAAAAGAACTTTTTCACCAAGATATGTCTCAGGATTCAATTTTTTGAATGACGGAAAACATTATACCAAACAATCTTACAGTCAAATGAAGTCAGTTCATCAAATCATTAAATATGATTTGACCACAGGCGAAAAGGTTGAAACTGTATTTGATGGAGAAAATTTGAAAGAACTAGACGATAAGTTAAATGGTCGTTTTTCTAATTATAATTACAACGCTGACGAAAGCAAAATCATCTTTGCAACGGCTTCCGAATCTATCTATCGCCATTCTAGTAAAGCTAATTTTTATATCTATGATATTAAATCAAAAGTATTAGAACCGCTTTCTGAAAATGGAAAACAGCAATTAGCCATTTTTAATTCTACTAATGATAAAGTCGCCTTTGTTCGTGAGAATAACCTTTTTTATAAAAATATGACCAATGGAAAAGAAACTCAAGTAACAACAGATGGCAAATGGAATCACATCATTAATGGTGCTTGTGATTGGGTTTATGAAGAAGAATTTGGTCAAGATAGAGCTTTTTACTGGTCGCCTGATGGTCAAAATATTGCTTTTATGCGATTTGATGAGAAGGCTGTCAAAGAATTTTCGATGCCAATGTATTACAATGGCGCTTATCCAGAGCAATATTCATTCAAATATCCAAAAGCTGGCGAAACGAATGCCGTTGTTTCAGTTCATATTTATAATTTAAAAACAGGAAAAATAACGGAAGTCAACACAGGCGAGAAAGGAGATATTTATTTTCCTCGTATCAAATGGACACCAGATAATCAATTGTGTGTTTTTCGTTTGAATCGTCACCAAAATCATTTAAAGTTACTTTTAGCCAATCCAAAAGATGGTTCAACTAAAGTACTTTTAGAAGAAAAAAACGATTACTATATTGATATACATGATGATTTGACTTTCTTAAAAGATGGAAAACAATTCGTCTGGACGAGCGAAAAATCTGGTTACAACCACATTTATTTACATGATATGACTGGCAAAGAAGTCGCACAAATCACTTCTGGCGAATATGATGTCACTTCTTTTTATGGTGTTGATGAGAAGCGCGGAAGAGTTTTTTATCAATCAGCAGAGAAGTCGCCGATGCAACGCCACGTTTATTCTGTAAAATTAGATGGTTCTAAAAAGAAAAAACTCAATAAGGGCGATGGTCAAAATAGTGCAAAATTCAGTAAAACGTTCGATTATTTCGTCAATACAAATTCAAAATTGAATGCACCTTACGTCTTTGATGTCAAGAATCACAAAGGAAAAGAAGTTCGCGTAATTGAAGAAAATAAGCGATTAAAAGAAAAAATTGCAGCGTTTAGTCTAGCCAAATCAGAGTTTTTGACTATTCCGACTAAGGATGTAAAGTTGAATGCATGGATGATGAAACCAGCGGATTTTGATAAAAATAAATCTTATCCAGTTTTGATGTACGTTTATGGCGGGCCTGGTTCTCAGACTGTAAAAGATAGTTGGGGTGGTAATAATTATCTTTGGTTTCAACACTTAACGCAACTAGGATATATTGTGGTTTCTGTTGATAATCGAGGAACAGGCGCGCGCGGTCAAGAGTTTAAGAAAGTTACTTACCAACAATTAGGAAAGTATGAAACAATTGACCAAATCGAAGCGGCCAAATGGTTAGGAAAACAAAACTATATTGATAGCAAACGAATCGGTATTTTTGGTTGGAGTTACGGCGGTTATATGTCTTCTTTGTGTTTATTCAAAGGAAATGATGTGTTCAAAGCAGCGATTGCAGTTGCACCTGTAACTAATTGGAAATGGTATGATTCAATTTATACCGAACGGTATATGCGCACACCAAAAGAAAATTCAAAAGGATATGAAGATAATTCACCTGTGAATTTTGCTGACCAACTGAAAGGAAACTATTTATTAGTTCACGGTATTGCGGATGATAATGTACATTTTCAAAATACCGCAGAAATGGCGAATGCGTTGATTAAAGCCAACAAACAATATGATACTTATTTCTACCCAAATAGAAATCATGGTATTTATGGTGATAATGCTCGTATTCACTTATTTACTAAAATGACGAATTTCTTAAAAGAAAAACTATAATATTTACTTTCCATTGGACATAAAAAAGGGTCGAATGCATTAAAGCATTCGACCTTCTTTGGTCTTGTATTCATCTAAAACGTTCTTACAGGAAATTATTAGATTAAGCCTAATGATACATCAATTTGATACATCAATTGTCCCATAGGTGTTTCCATGATTTCGTCCATTGATTGATTAGTCAAACCTGCATACCATTCGCAAAAGGTGTTGTAATTTGTTCCCATAACGCCTCCTCCTTTGACATTATTCATTTCTTCTTTAGAAAGTAGCTCGATATTTTTCAAGCTGTTAAGTGATTTTTTCATAATAAATTTTTATACGTTAAGTAAATAAAACAAATAATTGAGTAACTAAAACCGAAACATTAGTTATTCTTATAAAAAACCATCAAAAATTATACCTTATTACTTAGCGTCATTGTTTCGATTGTCATTTATTTTTGACAAATCTGTCTTAGGAAAGCTAATAACGAAAGTTGTTCCTTTCCCTACTTCCGAATTTATTTGAACATCACCATTCAAATGATTTATTATTTTCTTACACATTGCCAATCCTATTCCTGTACCTTCATAGGTTTCTCTTTTGTGTAATCGAGCAAAAATCTGGAAAATTCGCTCTTGATACTCTTCCGCAATACCTATTCCATTATCACTAACCCGAATAATGTGCATTTCATCTTTTTCCTGATAACTTACTTTAACTATCGGAGCAACATCAGGTCGCTTAAATTTGAGACCATTTGCAACTAGGTTTTGTAATAATTGAAATAACATCAAACGATTACTATGTATAATAGGTAGATTTTCAAAGTGTATAGCAGCTTTTTCTTCTTTAATTTTGAGGTAATAAGTTTCTGTAATATCTTCCATGATGGTTTTGAGATTCACCCAAACTTTTTCATCATCATGTTTTCCTACTCTTCCATACTCCAAAAGAGCATTCAATAAGTCAGACATCCTAACAACTCCATTATTGATATACCCAAAAAACTCTAAGTCATCTGATGTTGCAACCGTTTCATACTTTTGTGATAATAACTTACTAAAACTACCAATCATCCGAAGCGGTTCTTTCAAATCATGAGAAACAGCATAAGTAAATTGACGAATTTCTTCTTGTGCTATAGCTACTTTTTCATTTTTTTCGGTAAGTTGCTGCGTATATTCCAACTCTTGTTGTTGAAGCATCATTTCAGAACGAAGCAACTCTATTTCTTTCTCTTTTCTGCTTGTTTCATATTTCATTTCGAGGTCAACCATTGTTCTTCTTCTCATTTCTTTAAAGAACTCTTCTGATGCCTCCGAATATAGATTCAGGTATAAATAAGCATTCTCTAAATCACCTAATTTTTTATAAATATTAGATAAAATTTTATAACTCCGCTTTCTTGTCTTATGGTTTTGGACTTCACTAGCCCTTTGAGATGCTTTTATTCCGTACTCAATCGCGGTTTCATATTTTCCTTGCAAATAATTAATCTCAGCTAGATTTGCTAAATGACTTTCATTTTCTTTACCATTTCCATCAGAAGTTGTATAAAATTGCTCTACTATTTTTGCCAACTTAAGAGCCTCTTCCAATTGCTCTTCTCCAAGGTATATTCTAATCAATTCATATTGAGAACGCGCAATCAAACGGCTATTCTTAAATTTTTCTCCAATTTCTTTTGCTTGATTCAAATAACGAAAAGCTTCATTCTTTTTATCTAAAAGATAAGCTATACACCCCAAATTATACAATAAAATTCCTTTGGTATAATCATCTAAGCCATTGTAAAGAGTTCTTACTGAAACCAAGTTTTTATAATTTGAATAAGCCTCTTCATGATTAGATAAAGCCGAAAAAATATTACCTATATTAATTAATGACTTACCTGTGTATTCATGATAACCAATAGCTTCACTCTTCGTTTTACATTGCATTAAGTAGTCAAAAGCTTGCTTATATTCTCCCTTGACAGCGTGTGTAATTGCAATAGAATTTAATACTTTAATCTCATTTTCAATATCCTCCAACTCTATTGACAACTCCAAAGTCTGTACTCCATACTCTGCGGCGACAACAAAATGCCCCATTCTGATATGTACCGCAATATATTGCTCGTAGCACAAAAGTTTCGTTGCAGGTTTTACATTATCATCCAATAACAAAAAAAATTGTCCTGCTATTTCGAAAGCATTTTTTATCTTTTTTTGGTTGATAAATACACGGCTTATATGAACCATTGAGGTCAATATAAGCTCTAAGTCACTATTTTTTTCTGCTATACTTAAAGCCGATTCATATTTTTCTAAAGCCGATTCATAATTCTTTTTATTCACAAAAACATGACCATAATTCAATAAAATTTGAACATCCAAAGAACTAGGAACTGATGTTTTTGCTTGATTAAAATAAGATTCCGCATCTTCAATCAGGTCATTATCTTGCGCATACTGCCCTTTAGAGTTTTGAATCTTTCCTTTCAGTAAATAAATTTTACTTAAGTTATTATCTTTATTATCTTTTCCCGACAAATCAATAGCTTGATTCGCATACAAAGAAGCCTTCTCGAACTCTCGTTTGAGATATGCTTTTTCTGCATGCTTTACTAAAATATTGATTAATCTCTTATTCATTTGGTGTAGTTAACTTAGTAGTCAGTCAAGTTCAACAGCCTATCAAAAACAACGAAAGCTCCTGATTACTAAAGGCTATTTTATCATTATACTTAATAAGTAGCTATTGATTGCTTCTTGATAATAGTTTTCTTTCCTAAAAACTTTTTATACCAAAAATAAAACCATAAAACATTATAATTACATTATTCGTAATATTAAAAATATGTTTTTAGAAGTAGAAGAATTACATTAAAAATTATCTTCTCAAATTATTATGTTCTTTTGCAAATTCTTCATTAGATGAGAAGCAATATTCAAGAATACTAAATTTAGACAAATGTTAATTCATCGCAATCAATTCTTTTTAATCTTGACTATTATTTTGTGGATAAGTTGTAATAATGTAGAAAGAAAGATTGAACCTTCTTTTTATTATTGGAAACAGTCTTTTGACTTAACTGGTACAGAACAAACTTACTTAAAAGAATTAAAAGTAAAAAGGACATACATCAAATTTTTCGATATAAAATGGAGTAAAGTAACAAATACACCTTATATCGTTGCTCCTATTTCTTTCAAAAGTTCTATTCCTTCCTTTTTGGATATTATCCCAACCATTTATATTACCAATAATGCACTTTCTAGTTGTTCCGAAGAAAACATCAAGAACTTAGCTGACCTTATTATTAAAAATATAAAAGAAGCTGCACTTTCACAAGATATTTCTATTAAAGGCATCCAAATTGATTGTGATTGGTCACTTTCGACCAAGGACAAATACTTTCACCTATTACAGTTTATCAGGAATAGTATGCCAAAAGGTGAATTATCGGCAACTATTCGCTTGCATCAAGTCAAATTTTATAAAAAAACAGGTATTCCTCCAGTTGATAGAGGTACTTTGATGTTTTATAATATGGATGCTGTGACCGATAACGCCACCAATAATTCTATTCTTGATTTGGAGGTAGCTCAACAATATTTTTATAATTTTGATGAATATAAAATACCATTAGATATTGCTTTACCATTATTCAAATGGGGCGTAGTACAACGTAGAGGAAGGGTTGTTCAATTAATTAATCATTTAAACAACAAACAATTATCTAATAGTCAGCGTTTTCAAAAAACAAAAAATAACCATTATCGTGTCTTAGAAAGTCATTATTTGAACGGGTTTTATATTTATAAAAATGACCAAATACGACTCGAAAGCGTCTCAAAGGAAACGCTAAAACGTTCGGCTCAACTATTAAACCAACAAATCCAGAAAGATACTTTGTTAAATTTGACTTATTATCATTTAGATTCTACCATTTTAGAGGAGTTTTCTATTCAAGATATTCAAACCATCAACAATCAATTTTGATATGATAAAAAGAAACTACATTATCGCATTTGCTTTATTTATGTTACCAACTTTGGCATTCTCACAATCCATCGGCATCGGTGGCACTATCACACAATCCATTGACTTATTAGTCACACCTGTTAATAATAGTGAGCGCGTTTTTAATGTCAATGGAAATGCTTTTACTGCTTATCCAGCCGTGTATATTGCCATCAACGACGAGATGTCATTTGCCTTAGAGGCTGGCGCAGGTTTTGCATTTATGAGTAAAAACAACTCAAAAGGAGAAGTTGATAGAGACCTTTTATATACTTTTCCTGTGTTAGCGCGACTCAATTTTGGAAGTGCCGCCAACACAGGAGATGATTGTTCGACGTGGGGCTATTACATCGGAGCAGGAAGACAATGGCGGAGTGCAATTGATATTCATGGAACTTCTACAACGGCTTTTGTAACTTATTTTGGTGAAATTGGCGGCACTATCAATGCCACCGCACCAGCCGATATTGGCGTGTTTGCTCGTTTTGGTTTTGGAGAAAATAGTACCCGAGGCATCCAAATTGGATTAACCTTTTCTTACAATCACCGACCAAATGGATGTAAATAACCATTTGGGAAGCTAGAAACAAGGCTTCTTTATGGTTTTATGTGGTTTGTCTAAAATTCCGCTTTTTTCAAATGGTTTCTAGATTCTGCTATCGCTGTTAATCGAAACAGCGGTAGCAGAAACTAGAATCTAGAATCTAGAAATAATCAGATTAAATAGGTGACATTTTGAATGACCACATAAAATCAGATAGAACCGAAACAAGTAATCACAAAAATTTTCAAAGAACCGAAAATTTCTTATTTTCAAACTATCAAATTAATTATTAAGCTATCTACTGTCAGGTAGATTATTAAAAAAACGCCTTGTTTTATAAAATAATAAAAATAACAGCAGCTTGGGGAATGCGTGCTTATTTTAAAAAAATTCATTACTTGGGTTTTGAAAATATTCCTTTTGACCAACCTGTTTTATTTGCCGTCAACCACACGAATGCCTTAGTTGACCCAGTTGTTTTAGGCGCATTTATGTCTAAGCCCGTTCATTTTTTGACACGAGCAGATGTATTTCAGCCAGCAACCGAGCCGATTCTCAGAAAACTCAATATGTACCCGATTTATCGGATGCGTGATGGTTATCATTTACTTTCAAAAAATGAAATAACTTTTGCCAAATGCTTTGAAGTTCTCCAAAAAAAAGGTCAAATAATTATTTTCCCTGAAGGTGATTGTTTTGCTAATAAACAACTGCGTCCACTCAAAAAAGGAACGGCAAGAATGGCTTTTCAGGCATTGGATGAATTTGGCGTTAACGTTCAGATTATTCCAACCAGTATCAATTACACTAATCATTCCGCCTTTAGAAGTGAGGTTATGGTTGCTTTCGGCGAGCCTTTCGGCATTGAAGACTTCAAAGAAATACACCAAAAAAATAAAGCAAGAGGTATCAAAGCATTCAATCAGCAGTTAAAAACTGCCATGAAAAAGAATTTGGTACATTTGGATAATCTCGAAAATAAGGAACTACTCGAAGCATTATTACCAATCGCCAGAACGGTTTCAACTGCTAGGCGTTTTCCTATTTTTGATAAAAAAGAAAATTCCCGTTTGAATGCCGAAAAATCAGTGGCCGATTACATCAATCATTTGGATAATACTCCTGAAACAGAAGTTATGAATAACTTCAAAAAGCAAGTATTCAACTTCACACAACAGCTTCATAAGTATAATGTAAAGGTAGCTGCATTCGGAAAAACGCCTAATTGGTTACTCTTTATTCTTTTGATTATCGGATTTCCTGTTTTTTTAATTGCTGTTGCTTTGAATGGTTTGCCTTATTTTGTTGCTGATTATTTTGCAAAAAATAAAGTTGAAGATGAAAGTTTCATTTCTACTTTTCGTTGTTTAATACTCACTTATTCTTATCTTCTTTTTTGGCTGATTTTGAGTATTATTGCAATTCTATTCTTTGGTTGGATTGGTTTGACTTTTGCTGCTCTGATGATTACGTCGGCTTATGGTTTACTTTTTTACAAAGAAACTCTGAATACACAATTCGAGCGTATTCGTTTTTCTTTTTTTGAAAAAAAGCACTCCAATTTAGCACAGCATCTTTTTAAAGAAAAAGAAGTAATTTTAAGTCAAATTAACTCAACTATACAATAGACTTTATTCTAATAGACTTTATTCTAAAATGATTTTGTAATGAATGGAAATTTAGCTTTTAAAGCTAATCAAGGTGGTAAAAGCGGAGTTTAGCCGTGCTAAATGAGCAT
>CAKZLT010000637.1 GCA_937127195.1 uncultured Saprospiraceae bacterium | reverse complement strand
AAGATCATGGCAGACCAATATTACCGTAAGGGAGTATTCGGCATGAAGGACCTTGATCAGTTCCATTATGGCAATCTCTCCCTGGACATCCATTCCTTCTACCGGTTCATCAAGTATTAGGATGCCTGGTTCACTTACCATTGCTCTTGCTATTAAAGTACGCTGTTTCTGCCCACCGGACAGTTCCCTGTAATTTCTTTTTGCAACTGAACAGGCATATCTTTTCCGTTGATAGTGCGCGTCATAATTTTATCAATGGTCTTATTATCATCAAAATCTCGCACCCAAAGTTTGGCAGGTGCGGCTTTTGTTCCTGTAAAATAAAAATTCTCCCCACGGTTACCTAACACCAAATCCCAATCACCGTCTTTATCCACATCAGCCGTTTCAATCGCATACCACCAACCCGAATAATCACTCAAATTTGACTCTATCAACTCTAGTTTTCCACTTTTGAATCCTAGTATTTTTGGCGACATCCACTCTCCCACTATTACCAATTCCTTTTTATCATCACCTGTTACATTTATCCATTTGGCATCCGTGACCATTCCAAAAGAATTAAGTATCGGTGCGATTGTTTTTGCTTTATCTATAAAAGTACCGTTTCCTTGATTTTCGTATAAATAACTTTTGGGTGGCACACCATAATTTTGAGGCATACTTCGACTTCCAACAAACAAATCAAGGTCTCCATCGCCATCATAATCCATCGGAACAGCTACCGAAGTATTCAAACCATTACTGGATAAACCATTCGTAAGCGTCATTAATCCATTCCCGTCATTGATATAAATACGGTCTTGAAGCGTTCTGTCGCCTGTTTTTATTTCATTTCCACCCGAACCAACGAACAAATCTTGGTCGCCATCTTTATCCGCATCAAAAAATACGGCGTAAGTATCCTCAAAGTATTTTCTCTTGTCAAAGTCGGGTTGCTCTGATATTTCAAATCCACCATTTGCATCTTGTAAATACAAATAACTTGGTTTATTTTTAGCACCTCCAACAAATAAATCTTCTAATCCATCACCATTCACATCACCAACAGCAGCGGCTGGCCCTTCGCGAGATAACATTCTAGCAATCAAGCCTTCTTGATAAAAATCAACAAATTTGTTCTCTTCGTGTCTTACGAAAGGAACATCATTGAGCGCTTTCCAGATGGTTTTATTCGTTTTTTTATTAAAAAAGAAAGGCACTGTATTGTCTTTGGTATAAATGATTTCGTGTAATTCATCAATAGCAGGATTGAGAATGGTCGTTTGCGTTTTGTCTGCCCAAATGACCACCAAAGAATCAATTACTGTTCTACTTCCCAAACCAAAAACCATCGTGTAATCCACAGATGACTGAAAACCTCGCGTCGGAATGAGTTGATTATTGAATTGTTCTTTACCTGAATATAACGTGACTTTTGAACCGACTGCAAAAGTATTCGCGCCCGTTCCTTTTAGTTTTACTTTTAAAAAATGTTGCTCTGTATTCTCGCTCGTTTTGTTTTGATATACAAAAGCAGGTTGATTCAAATTGTTTACAATCAAATCCAAATCACCGTCATTGTCTAAATCGCCATAAGCTGCACCATTTGAAAATGAAGCATCAGAAATTCCAACTGATTGCCCCACATCTTCAAAAGTTAAATCACCATTGTTCTTAAATAATTTGTTTAGTTGTGGCTTAGATTCCATTTTATTGATAATCTCATTGAGCTTTTCTTTTTCTCCCGAAAGTGCCATTTTTTGCATGACATCATTCGCAAAAAAGCTAATAAAATCTTGGTCTGTCAAATCATGATAAATACCATTACAAACATAAATATCTCGCAATCCATCATTGTCTGTGTCGAACATCAGCGCGCCCCAACTCCAATCAGAAGCCGCCACACCGCTAAAATGTGCAATCTCGCTAAATGTATTATTTCCGTTGTTGAGTTGTAATGTATTTTGCATATATTGATGATAAAAATCCCTTTTGAGTTTTAAATCATAGCGGTTATAATTCTCAAAAACAGTGGTTGTTTTGAGTCGATATTCTTCGCTTGGCAGCATTTCTGTTACAAATATCTCTGGATTTCCGTCATTGTTAATATCTGCCATATCCGCGCCCATCGAAGACAGACTCAAATGCTGCATATTATTTTTTATATCTTCCTTGAATGTGCCATTTCCTTGATTGAGATATAGATAATCACGTTCGTAAAAATCATTAGAAACATACAAATCTGGTAACATATCATTGTTCACATCACCAACCGTAATTCCTAATCCAAATCCAATGAGGCTTCCGTAAATGCCCGATTCTTTGGTAACATCGATGTATTTTCCGTTATCATTTCTTAATAATCTATCGCCACCACCTTTCAAAAAGTCTTTTACTTCCCAGTCATCTGCATACTTATCGCGCTGATTACTCAACTCTAATGTATTGACAGGAATGAAACTATTATTTAAAATATAGGCATCCAAATCACCATCCAAATCATAATCAAAAAAGGCTGCATGTGTTGTATATCCTTTATCATTAAGCCCATAATCGGCTGCTTTCTCTGTAAATGTTAAATCACCATTATTAATAAAAAGCTCATTGACAGGTTCCTTTCCTGCTTCGTAGCCCGCATTACAAACATAAATATCTAACCAACCATCTTGATTAATATCCACCATGACGACTCCTGTACTCCATAATTGTTGGCCTTCTACTTGGGCAGTAGTTGAAATATCTTTGAATTTAAAATCTCCTTGATTGAGGTATAATTTATTTTTTTCTAAGTTCCCTGTAAGATATACATCGGATAATCCGTCATTGTTAATGTCTCCGATAGCAACTCCGCCACCGTTATAGAAATTTCGGTAGTTGAAGATGTTAAGTTTTTTGGTATTTTCTACTTTATTAATAAAATCAATACCCGTTTGGCTGGAAGGTAGTTTCTGAAAATTAGACGAAGCTTTATTAGAATTAGAGCCGCAGGCAATTCCAAAGAGAGCAATAAAAGATAATATTATAAATTGGTGTATTGATTTTAATTTCATATTTCTTTTTTAAAAAAAATGATAAAACAAATACCTAAATAATTCGGTATTTTACCCATTAAAGTATAATCAAAGGTGGGATTAATTACAAAAAGTGAAGTGTTTTCTTTTTCAAAAAAGTAGATTTAGTATCATTATTTTTTCAAAAAAGAAAAGATAAATAAAAGCATTTTTTTTAAACCATAAAATGACCTACATCCTAAAAAAAGAAAAGATAGGCTTGTAATAAAACAAAGATAGGTTATTCTGTAAACAGAACAACCTATCTTTATTTCTAAGAAATTAATTCATCTTAGTATCCTTCATTCTGAGTCAAGTTAGGATTTGAGTCCATTGCTTGCTGAGGAATCGGGAATAATACTCTATAAGAATCTGTATTTGTCTTTTCTCCCCAAGTAGAAGAAAACTGCCCAAAACGAACTTGGTCAGTACGACGATTACCTTCCCAGTATAATTCGCGACCTCTTTCTGACAACATAGCTGCTTCATCTAAAGCAGTCAAAGTAGAAGCTCCACGCGCTGTACGAAGTGTATTAACCATTGACAAAGCATCATCAGAAGAACTTCCTCCTCTCATAATTGCCTCCGCTTTCATTAACCATACATCAGCATAACGTAAGAAGATATAATTACCAGCATCAGCAGGGTGATACTTGATAACACGAATACCTTCATCTGTTTGAGCTCCAGACAACTTAATAGCTTCTGTAAATGCTAAAGGAATACCACCTTGACGAGAGTTAGCGATAACATCACCATCATCATTTTTCTGCTCACCTTTCAAGAAACCAGTACCAATACCAGAAAATCCAGAACCATCTGGCGTTGCTGCTTCACCTAAACGTGCATCACCCGCTTCAAAAGAATTATAAAATTCTGCTAAAGTAGTAAAACCATTCCATCCAGAAGGATTTTGGTCATAGTGCAAAGTCATATACCACCTATTCTGAGGTGTACCTTCTGCACTTGCAAAGATAATTGGATTATTAGCAGGAGAACTAGCAAAAGTATTGAAGTAATCTGTATCTAATCCGTAACCTTCAGCAGTTACTAAATCAGCATACTCAATTACTTTGTTCATATCTGCTGCATCAAATGTATATGGTCCAGCAGGATTAGACGCTGTATATACTGGCTTATTCAAGTATAACCTAGCTAATAAAGCATAAGCTGCACCTTTAGTTGCAGTAGTAGAATTAGTTACATCGCTAGGTAAATCAGGAATAGCGTCATTCAAATCCTTAATAACATCAGTTAATGCTTCTGCTCTAGTTTTGACAACTGGATCAACATCAACTCCTTCGTTTACTCCTCTAAAAGGAACTTTACCATACAAATCTAAGATTTGGTAAGTATAGAAAGCTCTAAGGAATTTTGCTTGTGCTTTCTCAGAAGCAGAAGGATTAGATGCCAAAATTTGATTACATTTAAATGCACGCTCATTCAGAATGTTCCAAGAACTTAATACATAAGCATGAGTTGCATCCCAAGTGTGCTGGTGAAGTGTTCTCCAAATACCATTGTCACCCCAGTCAGTTCCTCTTGTAGGAGGAATCATCTCATCTGATGTATGTTGAAAAAGTGAATAAACACCATCTTGATTAATAAAGGTACTCAAATCTTTATAAGCAGATGATAATAGTTCTGTTGGATCTCCTGAAAAAGTTCCATCTTCATTCTCACTGATGATAGAGTCAACCTCTTCAACAGCTAAGTCTGTACACGCTGAAAACATAAAGATGCTACACGCGAACAGTAAGGTAAAATTAAAATACTTTAATCTCATTGTTTCTTCTTTTTTAAATTAAAAAAAAATTAGAATCTAACGTTTGCACCTAGGGTAAACGTCCTAGCCATAGGGTAAGGCGTGTAGTCAATACCTGCTGAAGGTACACCTTCAATTGCTTTATTAGTATTTACTTCTGGATCTTGACCAGAGTATTGTGTAATTACAAATAAGTTCTGACCAGCTACATATAATCTAACACTAGAAAAGATATTAGATTCAGAAGCATCAATATTATATCCTAATGTTAAGTTTTGTAAACGTAAGAATGATGCATTCTCCAAGAAACGAGTAGATACATCTGGTGCATTTAAGTTGCTCTCCCCATTAGTCGGTACATCTGTTGTTACATTTTTACCACTCGCTAAAGCTCCAGCAGTAAAGAATGCATTAGCAGTATTGTTATATACATACTGACCTAATTGACTAGAGAAGAAAATAGTTGCATCAAAATTCCCAACATTAAAAGTATTAGTCAAACCTAAGTTCCATTTTGGAAGCGGGCTTTTTCCTATAAATTGTTGGTAATCGCCATCATTATATTCTGAAACACCCGCATCATTATAACCTGCAAAGTCTCTCAAGTAATATGCAAAAAGTGGCTGATCATTAGATATACGTTGTGCAAATGCTCCTGTCAAACCTTGACCGCTAATTACTGCTGTATTTACATTACCTCCAAAGTTTCTTACTACGTTTTGATTGTAAGCTGCATTAGCATTAACATTCCAAGAGAAATTATCATTATCAACCGCTACTACATTTACTGACAATTCAACTCCTTGATTAACTACATCAGCATCTAAGTTATCCCATACGAAAGGCTGTGCAGCAGGTTGTGCAGATTGTACTAAGAACAATAAGTCATTTGTATTCTTGAAATAGTAATCCAATGAACCATTAATTCTACCGTCCATGAAACCATAATCAACACCGACATTTAACTGTGAAGTGCTTTCCCATTTCAAATCTGGATTTGCAAAAGCTACATTTCCTAATCCACCACCTTCAACATTATTACCATCATTATTAATGCTCCAATCACTATAACGTGTTCTTGCAGTATAAACATTGTGAGGTAATTCTTGGTTACCAGTCACACCATATCCAACTCTTAATGATAAATCACTGAACGTCTCAGGAATGAAACCTTCTTCAATTAATCTCCATTTGAATGCAGCAGAAGGGAAGTAACCATAAGCATTATCACTACCAAAACGAGTAGAACCATCTGCTCTTAATGTACCTGTAAATAGATATTTACCTTTAAAACCTATATTTACACGACCAAAATAAGATTGTAATTCATCTATATTTCTGAATGAATTACCAACTAAACTAGTTCCATTTCCTTGATCAGCAGCACCTAAATTATTCGTAATTAAATCTAAATTTGTCTCACGAAAGTTAGTTGCTTCAAAGTTTTTACCTGAATTATCAAATCTTTGGTAAGAATAACCAGCAAGTGCATTCAAAGATACATCCCCCATATCTTTATCATAAGTAAAGTAGTTCTCCCAAAGTGTATTATTAGAAGTAAGATCTCCCATGAAAAGACGACCTTTACCATTATCAATACCCGCAGCTAATAACTCACCCGAAAATGCATCAGTTCTTGAAGAAACAGAACGGTCAAATCCTAAAACTGACTTAAATTTCAAGTCAGAAGTTAAAGCAACTTCTCCCGAAACACTACCTAATGCGCGTAGATTACTTGTAATACTACGACTCAATTCGTTCATTGCTACTGGATTTAATTCCGTTGTAGATTGCTGAAAATATCCTTTCGACTCATCATTATCAATATAGATAGGATTAGTTGGTCTAGCTTTTAAGATATTACCTAACAAATCACCTTCAAATCCAGCATCATCTGTAATCAAAGATTGTTCATCATTTGTATTAGCAATCGTAGCCTGTACACCAATTTTCACTTTATCATCAACAAAGCTCTTATTTGCATTGAAACGAGCAGACAATCTTTTCAAGCCTGTTCCTTTAACAATACCCTGTTGATCCTGATAACCTAATGAAAAACGATAGTTTCCAGAAGCATCTCCATCACCAAATGAAACATTGTGACTATTAGTAAATGCTGTACGGAAAATCTCATCTTGCCAATCAGTGTCTCCACCTGCATCAATATTAGCTGCCGCAGTTGCACCATTAATTTCTGTATAAGCATCAAGGAAACCTTGACGGTCTAATAAGTCGTACTTTTTAGAAATCTGACTAATACCTAAGTTATAGCTATAATCTAACACGCCTTTTTGACCTTTACCACTTTTAGTAGTAATCAAAATAACACCATTTGCACCACGAGAACCATAGATAGCTGTTGCAGATGCATCTTTTAAGATGTCAATACTTGCAATATCATTTGGGTTCAAAAAGTTCAATGGATTTTTAGCAGCACTACTACCATACTGACCAGTATTACCACCAGCAGTAACATCACCACCAGACAAAGGAACACCATCTACAACGATAAGCGGGTTATTACCTGCTCTCACTGAAGATGTACCACGAATACGAATATTCATACCAGCACCTGGCTCACCACTTGAAGATGTAATCTGAACACCAGCAGCACGACCTTGAATCAATTGCTCTGGAGAAGCTACAACTCCTTTATTAAAATCCTTAGATGTAACCGCAGTTACAGCTCCCGTCGCATCTGATTTTTTGACACTACCGTAACCTACTACTACCATCTCGTTCACATCAATACCTTCGTTCATCTGTGCATCGACAACAGAACGACCATCAATAGAAACTTCTTTGTTAGAATATCCCGTATAAGAGAAAACTAATGTTGTACCGCCTTCTGGAACATTTACAGTGTACTTACCTTCAATATCGGTAATACCACCAACATCTGTTCCTTTTACGAGTACATTTGCACCTATCAGTGCTTCACCTGTCGCAGCGTCTGTTACTGTTCCTTTTACGGTCTGAGCCATAGCAAAACTGCTAATACCTACCATCAAAAGAAGTAACAAGCACTTAGATAAAAAGTGTCTAATTCCAATTTTCATAAAACTTGGTTTAGGAAATTAAAAAATTAACATAGATTAATTAGAAGATTTTTTTTAAATCGTTAAGAGAATTCCTTTTTTTTGAAAATCTCTCAATTACTTTAGAGTTCTAAAGTGAAAAACTGTACTCAACTATAAAGGTTCTTTCTTAAAAGAATTTCGCTTTATTTTAGGGTAAGTTTTAAATGCTCCTTTTGAAATGTTTCATTATTATATCAAACATCACATTGTGTCGTAATTACACATAGCAAAATTATACAATAATTCTGAAATTCAAGAATTTTCTGATTAAAATTCTATAAAATCCTCTTTCGCCTATTTTTATAATGTAATTATGAATTATATTCTAAGAAGAGTGCCTTTCATTTTTGATAAAATCAATTATTATTAAATCAATTCTGCATCAAAAACATTTGAGTATAAAGAGCCTTTTAGGGATTAATTTGTAGTTATTAGTCATATCTCTATGACGTTTTAATTTTGCAAAAGGCATTAAAAAACTGAGCTGCAAATAGTACTTTTTTTAGCTTAAAAAATAAATATTCTGAGTGGGATTAATTGGATAACTTTCGTTAAAAATCATAACTTCTCAACCAATTGTTGAATACATTCTTCTCGCATTCTCCATATAAAATCAAGACTATAATTAACTTTTTCTTGCTTCAACCAATCTTCTACGAATCGCTTATGTAGTGTATTTTTATATTGACCAATTTGCTCTGGCTGAATCAAAACCTCTTTCATAATTTCATTCTCAACATTTAATACATTCAACTCTGGATGTGTAAAGTCCATTCGATTTCCTTTATATTTCAGGTAGCAATGCGCTTCTGGAATATAATCAATGCCTATTTTTGATAGAATGCCACCAACTCCCTTAGTATTACTTCCTTTCATTCGATAGATACCTATATATAAGGTAATGTCATTCCAGCCTTGTTCGATAGCAAGAGTTTTCAGAAAAGCATGTTTTGTGCTACAAGTACCTCTATTTTCAGTAATAGTCAATCCTAGATTCGACTTATCCGAAATCCGCTGATAAGGTAAGTTTTTGACCCATTCTGCTAATGTATCAAAATCATCAAACCCCATTTCTATCAACCTTTCAGATAACTCTCCCTTGTTAGATAACTGTAAATTTGCTAAGTTTGACTGCGTACTCATATTTCAATTTTAATTACTGGGAATATTTCAATATCTAAAAAAATTAAGTAATGGAGAAAAAACAACTTCGTCATTTGGTGAGTTATTTTTTGGACGTTACTAATACACTGTTTCAAAAGTTTTAATGTTTCGTAGCGCGACGAGGCTCGTCGCGCTACATTAGCTTTTAAAAATATAAATAAACTTTTGAAACAGATTATGAAACCAGAAGTATTTTCTATCAATCCATATTTATGAAAGTTTATCTAATTTACATATTTTTGATAAATCTGAGTAGTTATATTTTAATGATTATTGACAAAAGAAAAGCTGTAAAAGGGAAATGGCGCATTCCAGAAAGGCGGTTATTCATTGCAGCATGGTTGCTTGGAAGTATTGGAATTTGGCTCGGAATGCTTCCGCCAGTTAATCACAAAAAATCAAAATCCTCATTTATTTGGAAGTTAACAGCAATCACGGTCATTCAGTTGTTTCTCCTATATCTATTTTTGAATGATGAATGATGAATTTTGAATGCTCCGCTGTTGTTGTAATCGAAACAGCGGAGCATTCAAAATTCATCATTCAAAATTCATCATTCAAAATTCAAATCCCTCTTCGTTTGATTTCCTTCTTAATCATGCCCAATTCTCGTCCTACTTCTCCTGTGACCGACGAATTTTCTTGCGCTCGACGAACCAAATAAGGCAAAACATCTTTGACTGGTCCATAGACTAAGTATTTAGACGCTGTAAATCCTGCTTTACTTAGGTTAAAAGTCAAGTTGTCACTCATTCCATACAATTGGCAAAATGTAAAATGCGGATGATTGCGCGGGATGCCTTCTTCTTCCATTTTATTTGCCAAAAGCAAAGAACTTTCGGCATTGTGTGTCGCCGCACAAACCGAAATAAATTCGTAGTTTTCTACACAAAAAAGCATTGCTTCGTTGTAATCCTTATCCGTTGTTGCCTTATTTGGCTGAATAGGCGAAGGATAGCCTTTGTTTTTGGCTCTTGCGCGTTCTTTGTCAATATAAGCACCTCGAACGACTTTCGCAGCCATAATAAACTGTTCAGCTTTTGCCATCGAAACACATTTTTTCAAAAATGCCAATCTATCGTGTCGATACATTTGGTAAGTATTAAAAACGATAGCTTTTTCCTTATTATATTGCCTCATCATATCCAAAGCTATATTATCAACAGGGTCTTGTATCCAGCTTTCTTCTGCGTCAATATAGATTTGAACGCCTTTTTCTGAAGCCAAACGACAAATAGAATCAATACGCTTGAGTCCCGTTTCATAGAATTTTTGTTCTCTAGGATTGAGTCTTTCTCCATTTTGAAGCTTCTCCAATAACCTAAACTCCATCAATCCCGTTAGCTTCACAACTACAACCTGAACAGTCTCGTTTTGCTCCGCAAATAAGATAGAATCATTCGTAAAACGCATCGTTTTATTAAAATCCGATTCCGTTTGTTTGCCCTCTGTCCCGTAATCTAGCATCGTTGTTACCCCATATTTTGCCATTTTATCAATATCAGGGACACATTCTTTCAAGGTCGAACCACCGCAAAACTGCTCATAAATGGTTCTCTTGATAGCCCAAGTAATTGGCAAACGAAACTTCAAAGCCAACATTGTAGCCCGAGAACCTAAGTTCACTAGCGTTGCATTTTTCATCATACCAAACAACCATGCAGATTGTTTTAACTCACTATTTGATAATACCGAAAAAGCATTTTCTGTATTATCAAAATCTAATACTAATTTAGTTGAATTGCTCATAAACACAATGAGTAAACCTGCTAGCTAAGCAGGTGATAAATTATTAAATTAAAATTCTAAAACTTGCGTTTAGTAACGTCCAAAAAATAACTTACGTATTTGAACGGCTATTTTTAATCGACTACTTCCTTAAAAAAAACTCGACAAATGACGAAGTTATTTTTCTCCGTTACTTATTAATTCACGTTACGCAAGACATTGCTATATAGCCTTTTGTTTGGTGTATGGGAACGCTGATGAACAAGTTCATCAGCGCGTGTCCCGAAACCTCGGTAATTCCCATGCTACTAACAAAAGTACTTTTGCGTAACATCAGTTATTAAGTTTTAACAAACGCATTTTTAATCATAAACCATAAAGAACAGAGACACTTTTATTAATGACCATTCAAATCGTCTCATGTTATCGTTTTTTAGTTATCCTGAATAGTCACCGTAAATTTCCCAAGACTTTTCTGCCTGCAAAACAAGCATTTCCATTCCATTTTTAATACTTGCCCCTGCTTTTCTTCCTTTTTTTAAAAAAAGTGTTTCCGAAGGATTATACACTAAATCGTATAACAAGTGCTTTTTGTTCAAAAAATGATACGGAATATCTGGACAACTATCCACTTTTGGAGACATTCCTAATGGTGTTGTATTTACAATCACCTGATACTCTGACAATATTGCTTCATCAATTGCTTGATAAGACAGTTGAGAATTATCTGGATTTCGAGACACAAACTTGTATTCAATTCCTAGTTTTGATAAGGTAAACCGAACGGCTTTTGATGCACCTCCTGTTCCGAATATCAAAGCTTTTTTGTGATGAGGTTTCAAAAAAGGAAATATTGATTTTTCAAAACCATAAACATCCGTGTTGTATCCCGTCAACACTCCATTTTCTATTTTAATGGTATTTACCGCACCGATTGCCGCTGCTTCTTCACTGACTTTTTTTAAAAATGGTAAAACCGCCTCTTTATAAGGAATCGTCACATTTAAGCCCCTAAAGCTTGGGTGTTCAACTAATAAATTTGTCAATTCCTCAATATTTTTAAGTGGAAATAACTCATATTTATAATCTTCAATCCCTTTTTTTTCAAATTTTTCTGTAAAGTATTTTTTTGAAAAAGAATGACTTAATGGATAACCTATCAAACCTAACATCTTCATTTTTTGCTATTTTTGCTATTACTAAGACAAGTTACAATAAAGCTGTTAAAATCTTTAATTTTACATCCTTCAACTTCCGCTCTAAAAATCTTGTTATATTTGAAATTCCATTTTTTATAAAAAAAAATCATGATTATCATTCAAAAAATTTCTTGGCTCATTGGTCAAGTCTTCATACTAATCATTCGTATTTATCAAATGATTATTTCTCCATTATTTCCGCCTAGATGCCGATATACACCAACTTGCTCAACTTACAGCTTACAAGCTATCAAAAAATATGGAGCATTCAAAGGAGGTTGGCTTGCCATCAAGCGAATAGGTTCTTGCCATCCGTGGGGCGGTCATGGTCACGATCCTGTACCTTAAATTTTGAATGATGAATTTTGAATGATGAATGCTACCGCTGTTTCAAACTAATAGCGGAGCATTCAGCATTCAAAATTCATTCTACACATTCATTCAGCATTCAACATCCATCATTCGTATATTTCTTTCCAAAAAAATAAAGGCTAAACAGTTGTTTCTTCCTTTTTTTTATATTTTTATTAAAACAATATATCTATATCAAGATATGTATCGTTAAGCTTTAAACCTTTCAAACACGGTGCATCCTGTTTAATCCATCATTCTATAAAATACAAACATGAAAAAAATAACAGTAAATAAACGTTATTGGCTATTACCTGTGGTTGCTTTAGCGGCTTTCGGGATAGCAACAACGACTATTAAAGAAGATAATAAGTATTTTGAAATTTCTAAAAATATTGAAATTTTCACTAACCTTTACAAAGAAATCAACACTTTCTACGTCGATGATTTAGACCCTTCCAAGATAATGAGGACTGGTATTGACGCAATGCTAGAGTCACTTGACCCTTACACCAATTACATTTCTGAAGCAGAAATAGAAGGCTTCACAATGACCGTAAGAGGAAAATATAGCGGAATTGGTGCGACTATCAACCGTAACCCTGGTGATATTTATCCATTTGTCACCAATCCTTACGAAGGCTTTCCTGCACAAAAAGCGGGTATTAAGGCAGGCGATTTCTTGTTGGAAGTAGATGGCAAATCAACGAAAGGAAAATCAACCAATGATATTAGCGAAATCCTAAGAGGTGCAACAGGTTCGGGTATTGAGTTGAAACTCAAACGACCAATCACTAATAAAGAATACACTGTAAATGTAACTCGTGGAGAAGTAAAAATTCCGAATGTACCTTATTATGGTATGTTAAATGATGAAGTTGGTTACCTAACATTAACTACTTTTACTGAAGATGCAGGCAAAAATGTAGCAAACGCAGTTAGAGAATTGAAGAAAAATACAGGATTGAAAGGTATTGTTTTTGACCTTCGTGGCAATGGCGGTGGACTTTTGATTGAGGCGGTCAACGTTTCTAATGTATTTATAGGTAAAAATGAATTGGTTGCAGCAACTCGCGGAAAAGTAAAAGATAGAGATAAAAACTTTAGTACTTTGAATGCGCCTGTTGATTTGGATATTCCTGTTACCGTATTGATTGATGAAGGTTCGGCCTCTGCTTCCGAAATTGTTTCGGGCGTTTTGCAGGATTTGGATAGAGCCGTTTTGGTTGGTCAAAAATCTTATGGAAAAGGCTTGGTTCAGAATACGCGCGACGTTGGTTTTAATTCTCGTGTCAAAATGACCATTGCCAAATATTACATTCCGAGTGGTCGTTGTATTCAAGCGGTATCTTATAAAGATGGCGAACCTATCGAAATTCCAGATTCTTTGAAGGCCAAATTCAAAACCCGTAACGGTAGAATGGTTTATGATGGTGGTGGTATTTATCCTGATGTAAAAATAAAAGGCCCAGCTAAAGCGGCAGGAATTACCGTTTTACTCAGAAAAAACCTAATATTCGATTATGCGACTCAATATTTTTATAAAAATCCTTCTATTGCAGATGCTAAATCCTTTTCATTGACAGACGCAGATTATGATGATTTTGTCAAATTCGTCCAAGAAAGTGGTAAATATACTTACAGCACAAAAAGTGAAAAAGCTCTAAAAAACTTAGAAAGTAAAGCTAAAAAAGAAAATTACTTAGGCGAAATTCAGGGTGAAATCAACGCTATGAAGCAAAAAATGGTTACTGATAAAAGTAATGATTTAAGAAAATACAAGAAAGAAATCAAAGATTTGTTAGAACGTGAAGTTGCTTCTAGGTACTATTATGTACAAGGAAAAATTCAAGTTAGTTTGAAAAATGATGAAGAAGTTGCTAAAGCGATTGAGGTTTTGCAAAACACTTCTCAATATAAAAGTCTTTTGCAGAAATAAATCAAATCATTATTTGCTTTTCAATAATTTCTAATTCTTGAAAAAAGTGTTCAAAGAGCCAATAATTTTTTTTCAACAAAAATGCTTTCCTTTTATGATAAAGGAAGGCATTTTTTATTTTTGTAAAAAATAGAAATATGATACTTTTAATAGAAACAGCGACCAATGTTTGTTCTGTCGGATTAGTAAAAAATGGGCAATTGATAGCTCAAAAAAGGGCAGAAAAACAAATGTCTCATGCTAGTCTATTAACCATTACTATACAAGCATTAATAGCTGACAATCAGATAGAAATGTCTTCATTAGAAGCCGTTGCTATAAGTATTGGACCTGGTTCTTATACAGGTTTACGAATTGGACTTTCGACTGCCAAAGGGATTTGTTACGCGCTTAATATTCCCCTTATTGCTGTTGATACGCTCAAAAGTCTTGCATGGAAAACGCAACAATTATATCCAAAAGCTACCTATTTTGTACCAATGATTGATGCACGTCGAATGGAAGTTTACACTTCTATTTATGATTTTGGTCTGAATGAAGTGATAGAACGACAAGCCAAAATAATTGACGAAAGTAGTTTTCAAGAATTATTAGCAAAAGAAAAAACCGTTGTATTTGCAGGAAATGGAGCAATGAAATGCGCTGAAACGTTAGAAAACTCTAATGCCAAATTCATAGAATTAGATTGTAGTGCTGAGAATTTACCTGCACTAGCAAACGATGCTTTTCTAAGAAAAGACTTTGCTGACATGGCTTATATCGAACCTTTTTATCTTAAAAGCCCAAATATCACCAAGCCGAAAAAGATAAAATGGTAGTTTTTCTTCATTTTTTAGATTTATATACCTCTAAAATAAAAGTCATTATCACAGCTAACTTCAACCGCTTTTGATAATGGCTTTTGCTTTTGTTACAGGAATATAAAATGTTTAACAACAAAATGCACATAATTTTTTTAAAACTATATGTATTAAACAGATGTATAAAAACCTTATCTATAACATATTCTAACTATTCAAGAATTTAAGCTAAAAAAAAAAAATCCACAATTGCGAAACCATGCAACGTATTTTACGTTTGGCGCGTCTTATTATAAAAATATATAGGTATTGATGCATAAGTATCAACACTTTTTAATATTAAAATTATATCATATATAATGACAGTTATATGACAATGATGTAATAATTCTGAACAAAGACACACAACAACCATGGGAAAGACTGGAAAAGCTCAAGTCAAATTATCAACGCCAACTCAATCAATCGCACTAAGTTATGATACTCTACGAGAAACAGTTGTCATATTAAGAGCAGTTAATCATCCTATACGAGAAGCTATTATGGAAATGCTTCAAGAAAGGGAAAATATGAAAGTAACAGACATTTATGTCAAACTAAGATTAGAGCAATCTGTCGCTTCTCAACACTTGGCAATCCTGCGAAAAGCAGGCGTAGTCAATACTGAAAGACAAGGCAAGTTCATTTATTATAACTTAAATGAAACTCGTGTCGCTGAAATCAACCAACTAGTTGGTAGTTTAGCAACATCACCAATTCAAAATTAAATTCCATTATCTTAACAATATATCAGAAGGTCAATCTCGTCCTTCTCCCTAACACCCTTTAGTACACTGCTTTTATAAAAAATTTAGGGTGAAACAAATAAATAGTCTAATTTTATGAGAAATACTAATGTTAAAATAGACGGCGAAAATCTACATACATCATCAGAAATATTAAGAGCCTTGGCTCACCCGCTTCGTATGCAGATTTTGGAGTTCATTGACGAACATAAATCTATTAACGTTAATAAAATTTACAACACACTAAAACTAGAACAATCTATCACTTCTCAACATTTACGCATTCTTAGAAAGGCGGATATTGTTACAACAAGTAGAGAAGGAAAATTTATTCACTATTCAGTTAATTATGGTAAGATTGCTCATGTTGTCAATTCTATTAATAACTTCCTAGAAAAAGAGGAAGAAGAATAATTCTAATTCATCTATTCTTAAAAGAGAAAGGGATTTTACATTTTTATGTAAAATCCCTTTTTTATTTGGCATAAAGCCCAACTGATAGATTATCATTATTTGTTAGAACAGTTCTTTTCTATTATATTTGATATAGTTATTTTTATAAAATGAGATAGTTCCCCCCAAAAAAAACCACATAAATTCAGTCTTATGAAAGCAGCTACAAATATATCGAATACCAAGAAAAAGAGCTTTTGGAAGCAACTCTCTAGCAAATATTTTGGTATTGAAGAACGCTTCGTTTGGCTTGTCGGAATTTATCCGCAGCGTGTCAAGCGACTTTTGAGGCATTTCATTTCCTTTCAAGATTTTCCTAAAAATGCCCACAATGAAAACTGGTTTATGGTTCTAGGAGTTTATGTATTAGAGCTATTTTGTATTCCTGAAATCTATGAATCTATTAGTTCTTTAGTTAAGTTTAAAACTCGTTCGCTGACTGACTCCGAAGTCGAATTGGGGCTATCTATATTTGGTGAATCAATCAATTATGACTTGATTAGAATGGATGAAGGCGCGTATTTTGTCGCGAAATCTAAGCATATTTGTTATGTCAGTTTTCATACTATTAATAATTGGGGAACACTTTCAGCTTCTATATTTATACATGAATTGATGCACGTTTGGCAATATGAACGAATGGGCGCGATGTATATTCCGCGAGCTTTGAAAGCTCAAAATACCAAAATGGGCTACAATTATGGTGGCGTTGAAGCACTTCAACAACACCAAGATATTGGACTATCGGCTTTCAACTTAGAGCAACAAGCTGATATTGTAGGTGATTATTATCGTATAAAAAAAGGCTTAAAACCACGTTGGGGAAAAGGTCAAACCGCTGATTTACCCGTTTATAAGACCTATATCAAGCAAGTCAGAAGTGGCGAATATATGGATATACCGCCCGTAATAGAGTAGTTATTTTTATAAAAAAGACAGAATAACTCACTCAAGTTATTCTGTCTTTTCTAAATATTGGTTTTTTGAAAAATTCCGTGGTTACGGTTACTAGTTTCTTATCTCATGAACGTATGTGAATAAACTAGAGACAAGAAACTAGTAACTATCGATATTCATTTAATTGAAATATTTTGAACTTTTACGGGATTTTTCAAAAAACCATATTCTATTTTGCTCTTCTTCCAAAATACCACATCAAAAATCCACCAGTAAAAAACATCAATAAAGAATATAACGCAGGCGGAATACTCATATCATTCTGTTGAAGCAAGTTAATTGCTACCACCAAAGCCAAAGTTCCATTCTGAACGCCACTTTCGATAGTAATAGATATAGATTGCGCCAAATTCAATTTAAATAATCGTGCTGCACCAAAGCCAATTCCCATTGTCAATACGTTCAAAAGAATAGTTACAACACCAATACTTTTAAGTGCTGGTAATATTAATTCTTTGTTTCCTAGAATGATTCCAATCATTACCACCAAAAAGATAACGGTTGAAGCTATCCGAACAGGGCGCTCCATTTTTACCGCAAAACTAGGCTTGAAATGGCGAATAATCATACCAATTCCAACAGGAATAATCGTAATACCCATTGTTTGCAAGATTGTTTTGAGAATAGGTAATTCAATCACCGTTCCATCATCATTTGCAAAATACCCCAAAGCAAATGACACAATTAACGGTATCGTAAAGACGGTCACCAAGCTAGAAATAGCTGTTAAAGAGATAGATAGAGCAATATCGCCTTTAGCTACATGAGTAATCAGATTACTCGTTACGCCGCCTGGACAAGCCGCAATAATCATCAAACCAACTGCCATTGCAGGAGCTAAGTCAAAACCAACTGCCAATCCAAAACCAATTATTGGTAATATAATCAACTGATTCGTTAAGCCTATCAAAGCCGCTTTTGGATATTCAATCACTCTTTTAAAATCATCAATAATCAGCGACAATCCCATTCCGAGCATAATAATCACCAGCGAAAGCGGTAGCACAATAGAAGTTAAAACAGAATCTCCCATAATTGATTTGAATTGGTTTTTCGATGAATATATTTAATCCGTTTTTAGAATTACAAACAAGTTAGCAAATTCCGTTTATTAAAAGAAAATGCCCTTTATTTTTTTTAGTAAAAATAAAAAAACGCACTGTGGAACTTTTAAAGAAAAAACTTAGTTACTCTAACATACTGCTACTCAATAGCATTCAAAAAATAAATTATATTTTTTAAAATAAATATTGCAAATAAGAAGAATTCCTTTATATTTGCACCGCACAAAAAAACAGACACTTTTTATGCAACATCATATTTAATTCCTGTCATAGCTCAGTTGGTTAGAGCGCCTGATTGTGGTTCAGGAGGCCCCTAGTTCGAATCTAGGTGACGGGACATTTCTAAAGCATTATTCATAACGAATAATGCTTTTTTATTTTATCAAAGTCGTCGGTTCGTAATCGTAATTGGTCAAATCTTATAGGTTTTAAAAACCTATAAGGTTTAGAAATACCATTTTTCGAGATAAAAAACGATAGTGAATTCTAAATCTAATGGCAAGAAAATCTAAAAAAAAGCAAGTCAGAGGTATTATTCCGAGAAAAATTAAAGGTTTTCGGGATATTGACCCAAATCTCAATCAGTTGAAACAGCAAATTATTGAAAATGCACGAGAGGTGTATAAGCTGTACGGATTTGAGCATTGGGATACACCTGTATTGGAATATGCTGATTGTTTAGGTAAGTATATGCCAGATGAAGACGCGGCTGGTGAAGGTGTCTATTCTTTCAGAAGCCCAGAGGTTGAGCCTGTTTATGATACAGATGGGCGAGATTTTAAAGGCGAAGATGGAAAAACTGTCATGGAAAACGCTCCTTTGGCGATGCGCTATGACTTAACTGCACCTTTGGCTCGTAAGTATTCTGAAGATTTGTTGAGTCAATGGAAGCGCAGTCAATTGGCTCAAGCTCCAAAACCTATGCTGAAACGCTTTCAGTATGGACCCGTTTTTCGTTATGAAATGAAATTAGCTCCAGGGCGTTTCAGAGAGTTTTGGCAATTAGATTTTGATACCGTTGGAACGGACGATGTAACTGTTGATGCTGAATGTTGCATGATTTTGTCGGAAGCGTTGGAAGCTATCGGAATGAGCCGAGATAGCTATGTCGTCAAAGTCAACAATCGAAAAATCCTAAAAGGGTTATTACAATCATTAGGTGTTGATACGGACGAACAAGAAGCGGCAATTCTACGCGTTGTTGACAAATATGATAAAATTGGTTTAGATAATGTTCGTTTGGAATTGGGTGAAGGACGAAAAGAAGCGTCTGGTTCTGCTATCAAAGGTTTGCATTTAGAAGCTGATTTAAGAAACGGAATTTGTGATTTCTTAGGTCAATTCATCGTTGAAGACCCAACTAAATTACCTAGTCGTAAAGCAGTTTTGGAAGCTATCAAAATTGATAATTCGATTGCAGCAGAAGGTTTAGCCGAGTTAGCAAAAATGGATGCAGTTCTCGAAACACTTGGTTTTGATGAAGAAAGAGTAGTCTTTGACCCGACTTTCGTTCGTGGAATGGCTTACTACACAGGACCAATCTTTGAGGTAGAATCTCTTTTGACTATAACTGACGAAAAAGGCAAAGAGCGCCGAGTAGGTTCGATTTGTGGTGGCGGTCGTTATGATGGTTTAGTTGAAAATTTGCTTGGAATCAAAGTTCCTGCGGTTGGTGCGTCGATAGGTGTTGACCGTTTGGCGGCATTACTCGAAATGGCGGATGCACTTCCTCAACAAGAAGATGGCCCTGTTTTGATTACACATTTTGACAATGATTTTGCTTTAGAATATCAGAAAATAGCTGCTGAATTGCGTGCCGCTGGCATCAAAACGGAAGTCTATTGCGGAACTTACAAAAAAGGTGGTAAGGCATTAATGCGCCAACTCAAATATGCTGATTCTCGTAATTGTCCCGTAGCGATTATGCTCGGAAGCAATGAACACGAAAATGGCGTTGTCGCAGTTCGTGATCTCAAAAAAGGTGCAGAATTATCAAAAACAGTTGAAGATAAAAAAGAATGGCAGCGATTGGTTCAATCAGAAGTCAAGCGTGATGAACTAGTTGAATTTGTAAAAAAATTAATCGACTAATAAAGAATTCCCCACAGAGATTCACAGGGCTATTATTCCCTTTCTCTGTGAAACTCTGTGGAGAAAAGCTTTGTGAAACTCTGTGGAAAACCTTCTCAATTATCCATTGTTCTTCATCATATCCAACGCCACATCAATAATCATATCTTCTTGTCCGCCCACCATTTTTCGGCGACCAACTTCCTCTAATATTTCGTGTGATTTTAGTCCATATTTTTTAGCTGCTCGCTCAGAGTGCAACAAGAAGCTAGAATAAACGCCAGCATATCCCAATGAAAGCGTCTCTCTATCTACCTGAACAGGTCTTTGGAGTAGTGGTCGAACCAAATCATCAGCCGCATCCATCAATTGATATAAATCAGCGTTATGCTCTGCTCCCATTTTATTCAAAACCGCGATTAAAGGCTCTAAAGGGCAATTTCCAGCACCTGCTCCCATTCCTGCCAAAGAAGCGTCTAGGCGAGTTGCTCCGTGTTGCATCGCTACAATCGTATTGGCTACACCGAGTGACAAATTCTGGTGACAATGAATTCCAACTGCTGTTGTATCTTTCAAAACATCCTTAAATGCCTTAATTCTATCCGCCACGCCATCCATCAGCAAAGCACCTGCTGAGTCCGTTACATAAACACAATCCGCGCCATAAGATTCCATTAATTTAGCTTGTTCTGCCAACTTCTTAGGCTCAGTCATGTGTGACAACATCAAAAAACCACCAACATCCATTCCCATTTTTTTGGCTGCTTCGATGTGCTGTGCCGAGATGTCCGCCTCTGTGCTGTGGGTTGCAATACGAACCGATTCAACGCCTAAATCTCTAGCTTTTTGCAAGTCGTGAATCGTTCCTATTCCTGGCAAAAGAAGTGTTGTAAGCTTCGCGTGTGTTAACTTTTCGGCAATACCTTCAAGCCACTCCCAATCCGTATTTGCACCAAAACCATAATTAAAACTACCACCTGTCAACCCATCTCCGTGCGATATTTCAATGGCATCTACCTTAGCTGCATCCAACGCTAGCGCGATAGTTTCGATTTGTTCTTTGGTATATTGATGACCAATTGCGTGCATTCCATCACGTAAAGTTACGTCTTGTATATATAGTTTCATATTGATTAGCTTTTACAGTTTTTCTTTTCAAAGATATTTTTTTTTATTAAAAAAAGCCGTTTATAGTCAATTAAATACTATTTCAAAAGCATTTATTTCTTCTTCTTTATGCTTCCCCCAAAAAAAATATTCTTTTACCTAGTTTACTATTTGCCTATTTTTTTTAGAAATGTTATTTATTTTTGGTTAAGTTTTAAAAAAAGAAAACAAACATTAAAAAATAGGACATTTTTAACCAAAACTATTTGCTACTATGTCAAAATTATTATTTTCAAAAGGACTACTACTTATTTTAGCATTGTCATTTTCTTCGTTGGCAATTGCTCAACCTACTCCGACGAATAGTCTAGCTGACTCCGTTTCGATGATGTATTTGAACTATTTTAAACTCATGGAAACCAATAAAGTACTAGGCGACTCTCTCGGTAATATGAATCAATCACTTCTCAATATCAATTCTAATTGGAGTGATGTTGACAAAAAATTATCTCGTATTACAGACGATTTGAGCACCAGTTTGACACAAGTCAACCGCATCACCAAGAATGATTTGCTCACCAAAGAGGCACGATTAAACACCAAAAAAAACAAAATTCTGGCTACTTCAACCTTTATTCGTTCAGCCAACAATAGCTTTGATGCCATTGATGCGGCATTGGCACAATCGGATTATTTGAGTGATGTCGGAAGTCTGAGTAGTCCTACCAATACAGATTTAGGCTTTTCATTATCGGATGAAGTGGTCAAGGTGTTGCAAGATAAAATCATCAAATCACGCTCAAAAGTTGGCGCAACTAGAGCCAGAAAGGTCATTAAATTCGTTCAAGAAGTGGTTAAACACCCTGTTGTGACCTCTTTTACGAACTCCGTTCCTGCTTTGAGTTCTATCAATTCGGTGATTGGTTTGGTATCCAATTTGGCAATTAATGACAAGAAAGTTTCTGTTGATGAATACATGGAATTCAATAAAGCAATGCAAAAATACATTGCTCATTACGAAGCATTAGGCAGTGCCAATAGTGAATTCAGTTCTAAAATAAACAAATTACGCACGCAAACGGAAGGGCTTCGCGCTATCGTGAGAAACTTCACAGAAGAACGTATCAAAACGACTGTTCCAGATGCTAAATTTGATAAAAAAATGGCGTTACACGAAATTATTTCTCAATATTATGATAGACGTGATTTGGAAAAACGCTTAAATAATATCAAAAATGAACATCAAAAAAGCGGTCGATTAAATCTTCAATCGGCTCTAAATGACAAGCGTTTAGACTTTCCTTTTTATGCTGTCAATCAAGCACAATTTATTCAGCAGGAGTTAGAATCTATCACAAATGAATACATTGCAACTTATCAATATTATCATAAAGACATTACTAAAGTATTGAATAACAGTAAGATGCTTTCAAAAGAGCCTGCCAAAATTGATACTAAAATCAACCTATTAGAAAAAAAATTGGTACTCTCAGTTGAAGCATTCAAAAGAAATGTAAAAATCAGAGAAGTCAGCAAAAACTTACAACGCATACCGAATCTTTAAATGATGAATTTTTAATGCTGAATGCATAATGTTTAATGCTGAATGCTCCGCTGTTACGATTACAATAACAGCGGAGCATTCAGCATTAAAAAACTCCTCATTCTAATAATTATCTCTGATAAACTCCAGAATTCTTGTCATTTCTACTTTTAGAGGTTTGCTACTTGTAATGTGATTATTATGCATAAAAGAGAAAATCAAAGTCTTTCCTGATTTGGTTAAAAGGTAGCCACTCAAGCAATGTTTATTACTTAATGTCCCTGTTTTAGCGTAAATATAAGGCTCATTCGTATCACTTTTATACCACCTTTTAATTGTTCCAGACTTCCCTCCTGCTGCCATTATTTGAAATAATCGCTCTTCTCCAAATTCATCTCTCAACTTATCCAACAAATAAACCATTGTTCTTGGTGTGAATAAATTATACCGAGAAACGCCAGCTCCATCTTCCCAAACAGGCACATCAGGCGCGTCATAAAACCATTGTTGCTTGGCGTAAGTCATTGCCTTTTGAGCATCAAATCGGTCGAATAATTTATAAGAAGCCGATAATAATAATTGTTCTGCTACAAAATTATCACTCGGTTGCATCATTTCTCTAACCACTCTGTCGATTGGTAAACTATAAATCGTTTTCACGTTTCGGCGATTATTCAAGGATTTTGAAAAAGTATAATCTCCGATAGGACGGTTTAAAGCATTTTCTAAAAGTGCTTTTGTGAGTTCATTACTCGTTTTCATTGGAATAATTCGACTATGTCTTTTATTCTTTTTAGGATTATTAAATCTAAAAATATTATCATGTTCAGCTCTCGAAAGAGAAGATGTATGCTCAGGCAAAGAATTTTCTACTGCCATTTGCTCAAAATAATTGGGTGCGCAATTCGGTGCTTTCTGACCTTTTTTGAATTTCCAATGCGTCATATTTCCATATAGAGGCAAATCGTGTCGCTCCGACATGAAACTATAATTATAATCATCCCATGACCAACC
>CAKZLT010000636.1 GCA_937127195.1 uncultured Saprospiraceae bacterium | reverse complement strand
GGAGACAGCTTGGCTTCTTCGAGTTGGGATAATACTGTCAAGCTTTGGGATGTAGAAACGGGGCGAAATATCCGAAAATTTATTGGGCATGAGGATTACGTTTTAGGTTTAGATTTTCATCCTTCTAGCCAATATTTGGTTTCGGGAAGTCGCGATAAAGATGTGCGATTATGGGACTTGAAAGTTAAGAGAAATATTAAAAATTTCCAAACACATGAGGAAAGGGTGCAAGCGGTGTCTTTTTCGCCAGATGGAACAAAAGCATTGACAGGAAGTTGGGATGATAAGGTCATTCTCTGGGATGTTTTGAAAAAAGAAGCTATTGATACTTATTCACTCAAGTCTGATGTAGAAGCAATTGCTTTTCATCCTTCGGGGGATGCTTTTGCTGTGGCTACGGGGCGAAACATCTACCTTTTTGACCTAAAAGGGGAGTTGTTATATAAGTTTGAAGGGCATAAAAAAACAGTTAAAACGATTGTTTTTTCGAAAGATGGCACTAGACTTTTATCGGGCAGTCGAGATGATACAGCGATACTTTGGGACGTACAAGGAAAGATGTTACATATTCTAAATCAGCATAATTCGGATGTTTTATCGGTAGATTTTGCACCAACACAGGACACTATTATTACGTCAAGTTGGGATAGAACGTTGATGCTTTGGGATACTAGTGGTCATTTTATTCGAGAAATGCGCGGACATACTGACCGTATTTATTCGGTGAGTTATCACAAAAAAGGGGGTAAAGTCATTTCGGCAGGAATGGATGGAACGATTCGACTTTGGGATACTGGAACATATCAAAATGTTAAGACTTTCAGGACGAGTAATTATATTTATGCGGTGAAATTTTTGGAGAAAAATCCAGATTTGTTTTTGACCGCAGGTGGTGATAATATTGCCAGAATATGGCATATTTCAGGCAAAATACACCAGACTTTTCAGCATGAAAGCGATATTTACGCGATTGATGCCAACCCGCAAATGACTTATATTTTAACAGGTACAAAGGAAGATGGTGCAGGACTTTTCTATACTTTGGAGGGCTTTTTGGAAAATAATCATTTTGAAAAAATTACGCTTTTGGATCAACTCAAGTTTGGGTTGATAGAGGCTAAAAATATTCAACTGCCCGAAAACCCGACGGAAGAAGAAGTAGATATGCTACGAGAATTAGCTTATTATCTAGAGGATCAAGGCACACAGTTGAATGATTTGACTCACTTTGAAAAGGCTCGAAAGATACATGACCAAATTATTGCTTTGTCAAAAGTGACTAAATATGACTTTACTCAAGCAGGGCAATTATATGCTAAATTAGCGTTTTTGAAATTGACTAAAAATGCTTATATGAGTGAAGTTAATGCCTTAATTGATAAAGCATCAAATGGATTGGCTCCAGATGATGGAGAGGTTTTATTAAAAAAAGCACATATAAAATTGGTAGTAGGTGAAATGTTTGAAGCCAAGTTTTTGTACTCAAAATTGAAAGGTAAAACCTATGATATGAATCGAAAAATAATCAATAAAGCGAAAAGAGAAGTGAACGATTTATTTAATACTAAATTGATTACCAAAGAAGTGTTGACAGAGATTATGAAAACGATTGATAAAGTTATTGTGGAAGAATAAGTATGTGAGCAGAAAAAAGAAAAATTTAAAATTAGAGCGTAAGAAATAAACAATTTATAGAGATTTTAATATGAAATGTAAAGTAAGTGTAATTGTAACTTGTTGTTTGTTGTTGTTGGTATTTGGGTGCAAAACGCCTAACAAAACAACTGGCGTAATTGATGAAAATGGAGATTTGAATTTATCGGAATCAGGGCATAAAATTGTCTTTGCTGATAAAACGCTAGGGCAATCGACTATTATTAAGGATGAAGTAGATGGCTATTTTGAACGTATTCAGGAGTTGGATATGAAAATTCAGATGAACTCGATAAGTCGAGGAGATAAGGCAACTTTGCTGAAAGATTACAAATTGCATTTGCAAAATAGCGTGATGGAATGGGATGAATTGGAAAAAACGTTTGTTGGAAATGTGATGGAAAAAGCTTATGAATTAGTGAATGCTATCAATCCAGATATTTTCCCGAAGGAAATTATAATGATTAAAAATAACATGAATCATTATGGTGAAGGCGTTTTTTATACCAGAGAAAACTCAATTGTTATTCCTCTAAATACTATTCAAAATCAAGATAGTGCAGACTTTTTGAAAACAATGATACATGAAGTTTTTCATATTTATGCGCGCTACCGTCCTGCAATAAAAAAAGAGTTATACGAAAGAATTGGTTACAGAAAGGTTGAACCTCCTGTAATTCCAGAGATTTGAAGAAAACGGGTTCTATTGAATCCTGATGGCGTTGATTATAATTACATGATTGACATCAAAAGAAAATCCACAGAACAAGAAATTACAGCGATGCCCATTATTTTTTCTAAATATTTGAACTTTATGCCCAATAAAACGGACTTTTTCGATTATTTGGAATTTGCTTTATTTGAAGTCGCAGATGGCGAAGTTCAAGTAACTAGAAATGGAGAATCAACTGTTCGTATCAAAAATGTCACTAAATTTTACGAACAAATTGGAACTAATACGCAATATATTATTCATCCTGACGAGGTTTTGGCGGATAATTTTGTGATTATGTGTTTGGCAAATGAAGATCCAAAAGCATTAGAGAAATTAAATATTCGTCCCGTAGGAAAGCAATTAATTGATGATATTCAAGCGATTGTTTCTAAGTAAAAAGAAGGTGAAGTTTTTTTTATTCCTTCAAGAAAAAGCCTTATTTTTGCGCCATGAAAAACGAACAGATGATTTCTTTTAATGATTTTTTGTTGTTATACCCAGAAGTTGAATTACCAATTACATTAACTTCAGAGGATAGTGTTGATTTTAGTAGGCATAATTCACCAATTCCATTACCAATGGTTGATGAGTTTTTGGCTGCTGCAAATGATGACGAACTGACGGAATACGTGGCTTGTTTCAAAGTGCCAGAGACCAATAGTTTTCATGCGTTAGTAACCTGGAAAGCTGGTTTGATGGAATATGAATATCAAGTTACAACTTATGATTTAGTTGGAAACTTGATTGACAAACGAACTATTTCGGGAACAAAATCAAATGGTGAAAGTATCATAAGGTCGGTAGCAACCATCGAATCGGATTGGTTAATCAACGTTGTGGAAGGTAGTGAAGTCTTCAAAGGGAATCAAAGCACCTTCAATGCGAGTGCAAGTCGAGTTTCTAATTTTGAGATTACGGCAAATGGAGAAGTTATTATTGCAGAGTAATACGATTTAAAATATGAAGCGTCGGACTCCTTCAAGGAATCCGACGCTTTTTATATCCGTCCCTTTTATTCATTTTTGTCCGATAAAGCAGAGCTACTTTGAAAAGGTCTCTTTTCTTCACTAAGCCTTTAGGCGGTCTTTCATTCTCTATTCTTTTTTACGTTTAACCCTCAAACGATTGATTTTATCTATAAGGTAAAGCGATTAATGAACTTACTTCCTTATTTTAAGTTTAGAAGGTACAATTTTTCTTATTTTTAAAAATACAGAAAAAAGAAAACTCAATAAATGGAAGGACAAAAGTACCAAATGCGTAATCTAATACAATACATTACAGCTTCAAGAAATAGGCTTTCGTGGCACATTCTTTTTTGGAGCGTTTATGTGTTGTTTTTTGGATTGTTTTTTGGAAGCACAGACGGTGATTATGGTTATGCCTTTGCCGAAATTCTTTTGTCTTTGCCCGTTAAGATGCTTTTTACCTATTCTATTCTATATTATTTTATTCCTCAATTTTTATTAAAAAGGCGTTATTTTCCCTTTATAGGCTTTCTAATTATAGCCTGCATCGCCTTTGGTTTACTTCAAAGAGCTATTTTTTATTACGGAATTCAGTTGGTTTATGATTTTTGTTTTGAGATAGAAAGCCCATTGATGACACCTTTGACTCCGACCAAAATTGTCACTTCGTTGATTAGTATGTATATCGTGGCGGCACTTGCCGTTGTGATTAAGTTGATAAAATATATTTATAAAAAAGAAAAAGAACAACAAGAACTCGCTCAAAAAAAGCTAGAAGCAGAGTTGAATTTTCTCAAGTCTCAAATTCATCCACATTTTCTTTTTAATACATTAAATAACCTTTATGCACTTACCCTCAAAAATTCGTCAAAAGCCCCCGAAGTCGTTCTGAAACTTTCGGAATTGTTGGATTATATGCTATATGAATGTAATGTCGATAAGAT
Source organism: uncultured Saprospiraceae bacterium (assembly GCA_937127195.1). Taxonomy (GTDB): domain Bacteria; phylum Bacteroidota; class Bacteroidia; order Chitinophagales; family Saprospiraceae; genus CAKZLL01. The sequence goes on along the minus strand of CAKZLT010000636.1, from coordinate 1,937 downwards.
TCCTGCTTCCAAAGAGGTGAATTTGATTAATAATTATTTGTCATTAGAAAAACTCCGTTATGGCGACCGTTTGGATGTTTCTTTCAATTATTCGGTAGAAAGTATGGATACTAAAATAGCTCCGATGTTGATTTTACCTTTTGTTGAAAATGCCTTTAAACACGGCGTTTCTAATAAAACGGACACCAATTGGCTATTGATTGACCTCAAAATTAAAGGTAGAATGATGACCTTGAAAGTAGAAAATAGTAAATCGGATGAACGGAAGGTTAGAATTGTAGAAAAAGAGCATAACAAAGGAATCGGGCTTACGAACGTTAGAAGACGATTGAATCTTTTGTATGAAAAATCCTATGATTTGCAGATTTTTAATGAGGAAGATACGTTTTTGGTAGTTTTGAAACTAGAATTAGACGAAATTTCTGTGGCTCCTCAATTAGAATTTGCTTCTTAGTAATTAGAATGAGTAATTAACAATTAATAATTAATAATTAGCTTTTGATAGTCGTTTGCCAAAACCTAATAATTATCAATTCCCTTCGATGATGACAGTAAAATGCCTTTTAGTAGATGATGAACCATTAGCAATGGAAGTCTTGGAGTCTTATATTGCTCAAGTGCCTAACTTAGAATTGGTTGGTAAATGTGATAACGCATTACAAGCTTACGAAGTGCTTAGAAAGAATGAGATTGACTTGATTTTTTTGGATATAGAAATGCCACAATTGAGTGGAATCGAGTTTATTAACACACTCGAAAATGTGCCTAGTGTTATTTTTACAACAGCACATAGGCATTATGCTTTTGAAGGATATGAGCTGGATGTATTGGATTTCTTATTGAAACCAGTTTCTTTTGGACGATTCTTGAAAGCTATCAATAAGTTACTAAGAGCCAATTCTTCTGAAACCGAAACCGAAGAAACCAAGGCAGAAGTACCTGAAATGACTAATGATAAAATGACTTTTATCTATGTGAAGGAAGACAAAAAAATGGTCAAAATATACCTCGAAAATGTTGTTTACATTGAATCCTTAAAAGATTATGTTTGTATTCACACGGATACTCGAAAGGTAATCACAAAACAACAAATTTCATATTTGGAACAAAAACTTCCCGAAGATGATTTTATGCGTATTCATCGCTCTTTTATTATTTCAACTCGAAAAATAAAAGCATTTAACTCGAATCAAATTGAACTAGAAGGACAAAAAGAATTGCCAATAGGACGAAGTTATAAGCCTGTAGTTTTGGAAGCTTTGACCAAGAATGGTTATGAGTTGTAGCTGAATACTGAATGCTGTGCCTCGTCCTGAAATAGATTCACAAATTTGTTTTTGTAAAAAAAGGGCGCATCTCAAATTGTCGCATGAATAAAAAAAACGAGATTTGAGATGCGTCCAAAAACTGAATTACAACCTAAAAAAAACAAATTTGTGAATTTCTTTCTTTTTCATCGTTCATCATTATGCGGTTTAAAAAAACGCTATGTGAACACTTAGTAATGTGCAAAAAATAACTTCGTGACTAAATAGAAAACGGCACATTTCTAACAAAAGCCGTTTCAAAAGAAAAAGTTGAATTAGTTCCTTCTATACCTTCAATGGCATGAATCTTCTCATAGATAATATCCCTCAGATGGCGGTTGTTTTTAGCGAAAATTTTCACTAATAAAGCAAATCGCCCCGAAATATTGACACATTCTACAATCTCAGGAATATCCCTTAAAGCCTCTTCTACCTGTCTATGATACTTCGCGTTACTCAACATAATTGTAGTATAGGTGGCTGTTTCATATCCTAATTTTTCGGGGTCTATGAGATAAGTTGCCCTTTTTAATATGCCTTCTTCACGGAGTTTTTTGACTCTTTGATGAATTAAAGTGTTTGAAACTTTGAGCTTTTTGGCTAATTGTACAAATGAAATACGGGCATCTG
>CAKZLT010000635.1 GCA_937127195.1 uncultured Saprospiraceae bacterium | reverse complement strand
GTATCGACGGAGGCTATAAAAATTATTCATTTGCTGGTGACTTTAATCGCTTTAGTTTGACCAATAATAATATGGGTTTAGGTTTGGCGGTTTCACAAGAAACGGCATTCAATGATAAATTAATTAATAACACAATACTTGGCTCGTGGGCTTATCATGTAGCATTGGATAAAGAAGAACGCTTTTATTGGTCAATTGGATTTCAAGGTGGTGTTTTTACAAGAAGATACAATGTCAGTGATATAAAATTTGCAAGTGGTTTGCTTGGGGGCGAAAATGAAATTATCAACTCCTCTATGACTGTTAATCCCGATATTCGGATAGGAACAAATTGGACTTCTTATCTCAATAGTCGTTTTAGTTTCAAAATGGGCGTTTCTATTTTACATATTGGCGGATTTCAAGAAACCGCGGTTAGAAATGTTAGCTCAACTTCCTCTGCTGTCATTGTTCATGGAGATGCAGATTATTATCTCAATTCTAGCGTTATTCTTCAACCTGCTTTTTTTGTGATTGCACAAGGAGGCGCAAGGCAATTCAATGTCGGAGCGACCTTATATAAGGGCTTCGAAAATGGTCATCAATTTTTTGGTGGCGTTTTTTGGCGATATCAAGAAGCTATGATTGCTACCGTAGGTATGGAAATGAACAAAATAAAAGTTAGTATGAGCTATGATACCAATATTAATTTATTGTCTGTCATTACTGGTTTTAGAGGTGGTTTTGAAATTTCGGTTAGTTATACTGGTCAAGTTGCTAGAACGCGACATAGTGATGATTTGTATGAAAGAGATTATTTTAATATGGATTAAAGAATGATGAATGCATAATGATTGATGTTGAATGCTCCGCTGTTTCGATTGAACGGGTGTAATTCAGTTTTTCGTACAAATTATAAACATAACTATTTTGGTTCTTTGACAATTTTTGCCACTAATGCACGAATAAGGGAGTAGGCAATAAATAACCTACCAGTCTAAAGCTTTCAAATAGTCTTATTCGCTTAACATTCGTGCATTAGTGGCTTTAAAATTCATTTCACAAACGGTCTTGTCAAAAATTCTTTTCTACCTCAGCGAAAAACTGAATTACACCCCGTTCAATCGAAACAGCAGAGCGTTCAACATTAATCATTATGCATTCAACATTCTTTAATCATTTATCATTAAAATACCTATCTTTGTAAACTTAAAATTTTCTAACGAAACGGAATTATGTTTACATTTGAGGAGGTTAGTATGAGTTCGCTTATTTTGCACAAAGTAGGTAACAAACAACTCGGAGATGGTTATCAAGCATCCAAAGATTTAATAGAATTAGATGATGAATTACATAGTTTATTATGTGATTATTTTCTAAATCACTTCAAATCCGAAGACATTTACCACTTTATACATCATGCTGGTATTGCTATGAATGATGTCTATCAATATTGCAAGTCTATTTTTGACAATCCTGACACCTTCAAAGAGGTTTCCGTTCATTTATTACAGCATTTATACGAAAAGTCTGACCATCCAAAAATCAAAAGCGGTGAGCTTTACATTGCCTATTTGGATAACGTTTTGGTGGAAGACGAGTTAGTCAATGCAATCGGCATTTTTAAGTCCGAGACACGCGACACGTATTTGACTTTCCCTTTTGAAAATGAAAAAGTCGGTATTGCCTCAAATGAAGGAGTTCCAACACGCAAATTAGACAAAGGTGCAGTTATTTTTAATGCCTATGAAGAAGATGGCTATCGAGTCATTGCTACTGACATGAATGGGACAGAATCCCGATTTTGGAAAGAAGCCTTTCTAGGTATTGACAATGTACCTGATAACACCTTTCACACCAAAACCTACCTTAATATTTGTAAGGATTTTGTAAAAAAAGTCTATTCAAAAGAAGAAGATAAAAAAGAACAAGTTGACTTTTTGAATAAATCGATTGAGTATTTTGAAAATAATGACTCCTTTGATTTAAAAGATTTTTCGGAACAAGTCATTGAAAAAGAGGAATATACCGAGCAATTCAGTAGTTTTAAGGAAAAATACGAAGAACAAAAAGGCATTGCAACTCAAGAGGATTTTATTATATCGAAATCCACTTTGGACAAAATGAAAAAAAAGTTCAAGAACCTAATCAAACTCGACACCAAAGTCGAAATCAAAGTACACCCAAATCCAGAAGAGCCAGATGCGAACCAAAAATATATGGAACGCGGTTATGATGATAAAAAGGGAATGTATTATTATAAAATATATTTTAATAGAGAAGAGTAATTAACACAACTCTTTCTTCTCAAAAAAATAACAACCATAAAATGTGCATTGATATGACCTATTCGTGGTAAGAAATGACATCTTTAGTACATTTTTTTATAAATAATATTAAACTTTGCTGTTAAGAGAAGTAAATTTTTTATTTTACGCTCTGAAAGTAATTATTCTAATTATTTTTGAAAAATTTGGTTTGATAGAATTTTGATGTAATGAATAGAGTTCTAACCAAGAACTGTTATTTTAAAAAATAAAATTGCTTCATTACACCATGAGTTCAAAAGATTATCTTTGAAACCACTACATCAAAATTATTTTACATGAAACGAATATTGACACTTGTTTTTGTATTAAGTTCGATACTGGCTTACGCGCAGCCCGCTAATGATGATTGTGCGAATGCTATCAACGTAGTAATGAGTCCTAATGGAACAGGATCCTTTGCAGGGATAACCGCAGGAGCGACACCTTCGCCAGTTCTTGTCCCCCCTGCTACACCACTTTGGTCACAAATTCTTCCTCCGTGCCTTGTAGGTAGTAATGCTACTATTAATGATGTTTTTTGGAAGTTCAACACACACGACTTTACCGATTACGAAATCGAAATTGATGGAGGTACACCCGGAGCCAATGTTCAGTTTGAAGTTTGGAGAATGATTGGTGGTGCTGGAGCTTGCTCAAATGGAGGTGCTCAAGCCAACTCAGGCTGTATAAGTGTAACCGGACAAACTGCTACTCTTGTAGTAACAGGATTAACCGTAGGTATCGATTACTGGATTAGAGTAAGTAGCCAAACCAACACGCCTTTCGCAGCACAAGGTACAATTGCACCTTACGTTCCACCAATCTGTTTAGATCCTACTACAGATGGTCAGACAAGTACAACAAGTATTGGTACTTTGTTTGATAGTGGTTGTGATGCCGCAGATTATGGACCACTAGAGGATTTTGAATATACTATCTGTCCTACAGACCCACATAGCTGTTTGATTTTGGATATTCAGTACCAGTTTGAGCCATTTCCTGCATTAGACCGTTTAGAAGTTTATACAGGAAATTCGGTTGATCCTAATAACTTGTACGCAGTAATTTGTGACCAAGGTAATCAGGTTATTACTGTTCCTGATAGTTGTGTAACCATTCGTTTCCGTTCTGATGGTACCAATAACTTTACTGGATTTGAACTTAATTGGTCTATATCTAATAACTGTCCTCCTCCAGTACCTCAATCTGATTGTTTTACAGCAACTCCAATTCCTCAACTTCCATTTGTAGAAACAACTAAATCTACTTGTGGTGCAGGAAATAACTATGATAGCGGAGATGCTTGTGGAAGTTCTTATATGGAAGGAGAAGATTTCGTTTATGCATATCAAAGTTCAGGAGATGAGTGTATCAAAATAACATTAGCCAATACAGGTTCTGCAACAGGTGTTTTCTTAATGGATGGCTGTCCGAATGCAGATGCGACGAAGTGTATTGAGCAAAATGAAGCACAATTCGGTAACCCAGAAATACAATCTGCTTACTTAAAAGACCCAGGAACTTATTATATTATTGTATCTTCTGACAATGCAGGCTGTGCGCCATGTGTGAGTTTTGATATTAGCATACAAAATGTACCATGTCCACTTAAAGTAAGTACGAATATTACACCTGATAGCTTAATTCAGACAATTGCAGCTCAGGGAGTTGTCGTTCAAAATGCTATTTTGGATTGTCCTCAAGGTGCTTATGGTATATTTAGTGGTGGTGTTGGAGACAACACAGACTTCTTAACTGATGGTATTGTATTATCTAACGGATATGCAACTACTGCCGAAGGACCTTCTACTAAATTAGGAAACGGTCAGTTGAGTTCTGGTGGTGATTCTTTATTATCAGTATTAGCGGGTATTGCTACAAACGATAGATGTATTTTAGAGTTTGATGTATTTGCACCGACAGATGAGTTGGTATTTGACTATATGTTTGGTTCGGAAGAATACAACGACTTAGTTAATAATGCATTCAATGCTTATGATGTATTTGCATTTTTGATTAGTGGTCCAGGTATCACAGGTGAGAAGAATTTGGCTTATGTGCCAAATACAACTACACCTATTACAGTAAATACAGTGAACTTTACTACAAATAATGCTTACTATATGAATAATACACCGAGTGAACCTCAATTTGGTCCAGCGGTGAACGAAAAAATATTAGGATACGATGGTCACACCACTATCTTACAAGCACAAACGACCGTAGAGGCCTGTGAATGGTATCACGTTCGATTGATGATTGCAGATGCGTTTGACCGTATGTTTGACTCTGGTGTATTGATTGAAGCGAATAGTTTATTCGGTAATATCGCAGCAGTAGCAAGTACAGGTTCTAGTTCTCAGTTTGATAACACTATTAATGCAGCAGAAGATTGTGCTGATGGTGCATTTATTATTAACTTATTAGCACCACAAACAACCAATAGTGATACTGTATTTATAGAATTTGGAGGAGGTGCAACTTTTAATGTAGATTACACTCTAAATTCAAACCTTGTCGCAGGACCAAATGGTAACTATATGTTAGTATTCCCTCCAGGAACACTTTCTGATACTATTAATATTTTACCTGTAAATGATAGTAATCCTAATGAAGGTTCTGAAACTGTAACAATTTATATTTCTTCTACTTGTCCTTCTCCTTATGATTCGGCTACGATTATCATTCGAGATAGATTAGAAGTGGATTTACCAACAGATACTATTATTTGTGGTAATCCAATATTGATGCCTTTGGTACATAATGGTGCTGATTTCTCATTCTGGTCTCCAGGAGTTGGATTGAGTGATAGTACTATTACAAATCCAAGGGTTTCTCCAGATACAGTAACAACTTATACTGTTGTAGCAAGTAATGGTGTTTGTAATGATACGGTCAGTATAAAGGTCACACCGAATATATTTGAAGCCACAGGCGATACTATAATTTGTCAGGGTGAGAATACCCAAATAATATCTACTACGAATATAACCAATGGAGTAAGTTACGCTTGGACACCTGCAACGGCATTAAGTAGTGCCACCGCTGGAAGTCCTTTAGTTTCTAATCCTCCAGTCGGTACTAATGAATATGTAGTTACCTATACTTCACCAGCCTGTGTTGCAACAGACACGGTTACTATTGAAGTATTAGGGCAACCAAGTCCAGCAGCAGGTGCAGATGATATTATCTGTGAAGGCGAAAGTGTTTCATTAGGATATACAGCAGAAGATAGTATTACTTACAACTGGGTCAACCAGACGACAGGTGATACCATTGCAATGACTTCTACTTTGGATATTACACCAACAGAAACAACGACTTACCAATTATTAGCTAATAATGGTAACTGTTCAACCGTTTCTGATATCGTAACAATTGGTGTTGAAGGAGAGTTCGACTTAACATCAGTGCCTTCTGATAATGATATTATCGTTGGAGAGCAAGTTACAGTTGTAACGAATGCAATACCATTAGGTATTAATGCTGTTGGTCCATTAACTTATGTTTGGACTCCAAATATTACAGAAGCAGGAATCAGTAACGCTAGTATAGCACAACCTACATTGACACCAGTTCAAACAACTGTTTATACATTAAGTGCGACTTCTTCGGCAGGATGTACGGATGATGTAAGTTTTGAGATTATTGTTACTACTCCAAACTTCAATGTTCCTAATGCATTTACACCAGATAATGATGGTAAAAATGATGTTTTTGAAATCTTAACTGCACCAGGTGCAATTTATGATGTAGTTACATTCAGAGTTTTCAACAGATGGGGTAACTTAATTTACAATGCTGATGGAAATTCAGCAGCATCATGGGATGGTACAATTGATGGCGAAAAAGCATCATCTGATAGCTATGTTTATCATGTTGTTATTCGTTTGAATGATGGTTCAGAAAAAGA
>CAKZLT010000634.1 GCA_937127195.1 uncultured Saprospiraceae bacterium | reverse complement strand
CTGTAAAATTATAAGTGTATTCTGCAATTTCTTTACAATTTTGTATATCAAATATAGTTCTTGGTTTATTTTTTTTAGGATGTATATAACTATTTCTTTTCTTAGTAAAATCATGAAAATTTAATATATCACCATCACTTAATCCTAAAAAGTCCTTGCCTATTGTTGCTCCTTTTTGAAAAGTTGTTGCTTTACTTCTAGCACCACTATTAGGATTATTATTTTCTATGCCCAAAGTTTTACTCCCAAAGCTATCTTCATTACATTTATAGATTTTTTGAACACTTACCTGTGTAAATACATTATTATTTTGAGTTAAATCACCAATTGCTTCAATACATCTAAAATAAGCTAAATAGATTACACCTAGTTTTTCTTGATTATAGTCTTTAAAATTTAATAAACTAGTCCAACCAGCAACTAAGTGAAGTTTAATTTCTTCGTAAACTTCTTTTTCATCTTCTGAACTTGAAATAATATAATTATTAATTTTGTCAATTAATGGTTTATGTTTTTTATATAAATCAACTAAATATCCACGTTCAAAGCACTTCTGAACAGGTTTATTAATCCAATCTTCTAAATCGTCAAACTCCATTTTTGAATTAACATCAGGTTTAACAATAATACCATCTGCACCTAACTCTCGCCCATAATCATATATCCATTGCTTATTTGATGCACTAGTTAATATAACTTGATTACCTTCGTTATTATCCTTTAACCACTCCAACACTTCAAAACCTGCATATTGTTGATAATCGGTCGATGTGTGGTCTTGGTCTGTTAACCTAATATCAACTATAAATAAATCCCAAGAATCACTAAGCTTTTCTTGAACATTCTCTAAAATATCACATTTGCAAGCTCCTTTTTCTATAATAACGTATTCAAAGGTACATTGATTACCAAAGAAAGATTTAAGTAAATCATTCCAACCTTTATTCCATTCATCTTCGATTAATAATACTCGCTTATCCAAAGTATCTGGCATTATAAACTTAGTAGTATTAGCGTCTTCACTAGGGAGTTTTATTTTAGATTTCGTCAATAACCATTTAATATAAAGATTGGCTTGAATTTCATTTAACTCTGTTTTTCCTTCAAGTACATGATGTCTTGAAATATTATCTAATAATAATAAAGCCCATTCATTAGCAACACTATGCCGATTATCATAAAAACTAGGAGAGTCAATTATAAGCCTATTCACTAAATCATTTTCAATATAATCTAAGTCTAAAAAATTAGAAGTTAGAGCTGCGGTTTCTTTAAAATTATTTTCATTTTCTTTAATTAATTGCACACCTTTTGTAAAAAGAAAAAATCCTAGCTTATTCCATTTAGCAACAAATGAAGCATTCTCTTCACCATAAAATACAATAGGTACAAAACGTTTATTTCCTAATTTTTGAGTTAATCTAATATGAATGCCTAATCTTATTCCTGTGAAGTTTAGATAATCCTCAGTTAAAGACAAAGGGATAAATATTTTTTTGTATTCATTCTCTTCAAGAATAGGTAAAATAAAGTCATGTAATTCTTGGTCAATACTTTTGTTATTCTCTGTAAAATTACGACTTGGAACAACTTTAAAAGTGTTTAATGAAGATAGGGCTTCATCCTTTATATCTTCGTCAATTGGTTTATATATTAGTAAATTATCCATACTTATTTATTTCGGTATTAATTACGTGTTCCAAATCTTGTTGTTCTAAATCTTCATCTAAAAACTGTTCAATTTTCTCAGAAATATTATCCAATCCTAGAGAATTTAATGCTTCGGCATCTGAATAAAGATTAGTAATTATATCTCCTGTTAGCAGCTCATTTGGTAATTTTTTAATTTTCCTACGTAACTTTAACAATTCACTCAAAATAAACTCATCTTCTCCAAATAAAAACTTATTAATATTGGGTTTAATATCTATTTTATCTTCAGTAGATAAATATTTTTCAATTTTTTGATAAAAACTGTTTGCACTAATTTTATAGTATTTATTTGCAATCACTGTAGAAGTTAAACTATTTCCTCCACTGAAAAAGATTATAATTTTATTATTTGCAAAGCAATAATTTATCAACATTTTATGCAGCTGAATCACCGAATTTTCTTCGGAAATATTGAACAAAGTCGTTGCGTGGGCAACAATAATTTTAAATTTCTCTTCAAATTCTATGGTATTTTTTTTCAGTTGTTCCTGAAACACCTGTACTTCTTCTTCCGAAAAAAGTGTGACATATTCAGAGGTACCTAAATTTTTAATACTATCAGGTATTCGATTAGTTCTATCGTCAATTATTAAAACCATAACTTATATATATAATTTTAGAGTATGTCTAGTTCCTTCTTCAAAATCAGAATTTTGAATATTGGCTTCTCCTTTTTGTGCATCTAAGAAATGAAATGCTTTTATGTTACCTTCTCCACCTTTAAATTTTGCTTCAAAAATCCAATCACATTGACCAAACAAATTAGTATAGACGGTTTTAAAATTACCTCCTTTTGCTCCAGAAGATTTAATATTACTCGTAATAGGAGTAAAGATTGTTTTTTTGAATGTTCTTTCACTAATTTCAGGATAACTATTAACATGAGTTATTTGAAAATAAATGCAATTTTCACCCTCAACTTCCTTTGCAGAAAATCTAACTTCTTTCTTCGTTGGCTCTTTTAGTCTTTCTTTTATCGGGTCTATTATATTATCTAACGCAGAAGAAAATCGTCCAACATCTATAAAGAAGTTAAGCTGTTTTAAGCTTTCTTTATCTAATATTACATTACCTTCTTTCTTTAATTGCCATAATCTAATTTTTGTTCTAAGCCAAGATAAAAAGTAGGCATTTTCCGCTTTAAATTCAATTTCCTTTTTAAAATGTTTTATGATATCTTCAAAATAATTGAATTGTTTTTGCTCATCTCCTCCGTAAATAGTGAATAATGATTTCTCTTTAGGTAATAATGCTTGACTAGGATATTTATTAGGATTTTCTTTACACCATTCAGTTATTTCAGAAGAAGACCAACCAATTGTTACATTATATCTTCCCCAACCACTATTGATATTTTGAGTTTGAATGAATTGACTCACCATAATTCTAGTCAAGTCATGAGCATTTTCATGTATCTTTTTTAACTCTTGAAATCTTGGTATTATCCATTTTTTAAAATCTTTATCATAATCAAATCCATGTCTACTACTATAGTCCCATGGATGTGTAGTAAACCTTAAAATATCATCATTCGAGAAAGCAGAAAGTAATCTTATAGTATCAAGAGGATTATGTATTTTCTCTGGTAATGCCTTAGGATTAAGTTTTTTTGAGAAAATATCTTCGCCATATTTTTCTTTCATTGATTTTTCTACGGACTTATTAACTATTTCCAATTCATCTCCAGCTAATTTATTAAAACGATTAACAACGTCCTTAAAAGTTCTATTCGTACTATTATTGTCCTTTTCTAAGAATTTTAACTGCTCGATACTTAATTTTAAGTCCGTTAAAAATTTCACTTTACGTGTACTCATAATTAAAACTCTATTTTAAGTTACTAATACTATAAAACCTTCTCATTGCTATTTCAATGCCTTCCTCTTTCCATATAGTTAATATACTGGAAATATCCTCAATAGACATCTTTTTTTTGATACATAGTGTGTCAAATTTTAGTTTTAACTGTTGATAAAGTGCATCATCCTTTCCTCTCACCATTCCAATAAACTCAATTTTTCCATTCAAATACATTTCTAAAGAAGGTATTTTACCTTTTAACTTATGCCTTGTATTACCTTGTTCTCTCAAATAATAATGTTTATAACTTTGCGCAGTTTCATTATACCCATCTTTAGACCAATTAAATAATATAGCTTGTATATTTCTAATTACACTTCGAGATACATTTGTTTTTTTATTGACGATTATTCCTGTAACTTGTTGTCTTTCTTTAATAAATTTACCTTCCTCTTTTACATTATATCGTTGTAATCTCTCCTTTTTCTTATTAAGAGAAAAACCTTCTTCTTTAATTATATTGAATAGGTTCTTTTTAAACTTTTCGGTATAAATATTTCTATTTGAAGATATAGTTATATCATCAGCATACCTTGAATAGGTAAAACCAACTTCTTTTGATAAAGTATAAATTCTAGCATCTAATCTCATACAAACAACATTAGAAAGCACAGGTGAAGTAGGAGCACCTTGAGGTAAACAGTCATTATCACAGCAGAGTGCTGCAATAATATTAGCAATGTCATATTCTAATTGGAAAGGTTTCACTTTAGCCAACACAGCCCTAACGCGATAAAAGGAAATAGAAGTAAAAAAATCCTCTAAATCTATATTGTAAACATATTTCTTATTAGTATGAAAGGAAGCATTAGAGACGATACTTCTATTCGTGACAAAACCTGTTACTTGTGGGTAAGGAGTAAAAACATTTTGTAGTGTAATACTAATTAAGTGTTGGATTTTTTTTAAAAAAGGGTCTGGTGATTTTATTGTTCTTTCTCCTTCTTTACGTTTAGGAATTTTAAATGTAGAGTATCTGTTTTTATTGCCATAAGCATAGTAAAGTATAGCTTTTTCAGTAATATCTTTTCTGAGTAAGTTTTTATTTGTTTGTTGTGCTAATTTTTGCACTTCATAATTTTGTAAATTATTTAAATATTTTACTAAATCTTGAATATCTTTTATTTGTTTAAAAGATGTTAAAATTTGATTATTGTGAATAATATCTTGCATTATTAACTAAAATTATAAGAGTAGCTACGAGAATTTCTTTTCGAGTGTAAAATTTACTTATCATATTTATTAAGTATTATTAACTATTAAAAATTAAATTATTCTTATCATGAAATTAACTTTATCCATTGATAACTTACTGCATTGCGTTCCGCAATCATCGTTCAAATTCTTTTATGTAACTACCCCCTTTTTATTTTTTTTAAATAATATCTAAAAAATACTGTTTTGTCTTTTTTTTGGAAAGCTCTTACTACAACTCTATCTATATTTTCAATAATAATCTGCATTTTTTTATCATTGTCTAGCCCTCTAAATAGAGGTTTTATAGAATTTCCTGGGAAAATTCCTCGAGATTCCCATTTTTGCCCCCAATATTCTTGATTCGCTTTTAGAAAAAAAACTAAATTATAATCTTTACTATATCTTCCACTTAGTTTAAATTCATTATCTCTAGCCATTTTAAAATAATCTTTAAATAAAATTCCCTTGACAAGAGCCTCTCCAAAGAGTAGATTAAGAACATCATCAAGATTTTTTTTAGTTTCAACTCCTTGATTCATAGCTTTTATTTACTTTAACTCTAAAGTACGAGATTTAATTCCTTGGAACAAATTTAATTAGAAATTTCTTTGCTACCTTTTTACACTTTTAAAACAAAAAAATTACCCGTTACAATCCTAAAATCGTAACGGATAACCCTTTTCATAAAAAGAAAACAACAATAACGGAATTGTTAATTATCAATTAATAATTATTCCTCCTCCGCTTCTCTTGCAATCGCTTCTTTTGCCCAATCAAAAACGGCTGGACTCATTCCCATGCTAGAAAAACCGCCATCATGGAACAAATTCTGCATCGTAACCATTCTCGTCAAATCGGAGAACATCAAAATACAGTAATCCGCACAAGCGTCCGCACTGGCATTTCCTAATGGAGAAACTTTGTCTGCATAAGAAAAGAAATCCTGAAACCCTTTAACGCCGCTACCTGCCGTAGTCATCGTAGGAGATTGAGAAATTGTATTGACACGAACCTTATTTTTCATCGCAAAGTGGTAACCAAAACTACGAGCAAAAGATTCTAATAATGCTTTTGACTCCGCCATTTCGTTATAATCAGGGAAAGTACGCTGAGCTGCGATGTAAGTCAAACCAAGCACAGAACCCCATTCGCTCATAGCGTCAAGTTTCATAGCCGTTTGCATTGTTTTGTGAAATGAAATCGCTGAAATGTCGAATGTTTTTTGCATCCATTCGTATTTCACATCTGTATATTCACGCTTTTTGCGGACATTCAAAGACATACCAATTGAATGTAACACAAAGTCGATTTTACCTCCTAAAACTTCCATTGATTTCGTGAAAAGATTCTCTAAATCTTCTACACTTGTCGCATCTGCTGGAATGATTTCAGCATCTAACTTAGCTGCTAATTCTTTGATTCCACCAAAACGCATAGCTACAGGAACGTTAGTCAAAGTGATTTTTGCGCCTTCCTCTACACAGCGTTCTGCAACTTTCCACGCAATTGATTTTTCATCCAAAGCCCCGAAAATTATTCCTCTTTTTCCTGCTAGTAGGTTATTTGCCATGATGATAGTTTTGATTTAATGATGAATACTAAATAAATAATTTATCAAATTCACCACTATGATTATGTTATATAATTTTCAAAAAAATAATTCTGTCGCAAAGATAGCGGTTTTCTTTAATTATTCGATTTTTCATTTTTTTAGGGAGAATTCTGTTTTTTACTTATGGTTAAAAATAGCTTTTGGAATGAATATTTCCCACCGAGGTTTTGGGGCAGGCATGGCTAACGCCATTATTGTATTACAAATGGCTTTAGCCATGATAATGTTTGTAGCCAAAAAGTAGAAAACGTATTAAATATTAGAGTATCAAAGTAGTTAGTCTAGTTAATCGTGTCGGATAGAAATCGTGTCGGTTTTAAAAACCGACACGATTTAACCACAAAACATAGTCCGACACTATTAGCTTGATTGACTACTGAGCATATTTCTCATAAATGCCATCAATCGTCTTTGCCAGTTTTCTATCCTTATCAGTAATAGTATTTCCAGCGTCGTGCGTCGTCAAATTGATATTTACCGTATTATATACATTGCTCCAATTAGGGTGATGAGCCTGTTTTTCGGCATGAAAAGCCACTTCTGTCATAAAAGAAAAGGCTTCAATGAAATTTTCAAACTTGAAAGTCTGACTTAATTGATTGTTAGTTTCTGTCCACATAGTATTTATTTTTTATAAAAAAACTCAATATTGAAAGTTTAGAACAACTATTCTTCATCCTTGTTGGGTCGAAGTGATAAAAATCCTTTTCTATCCATAGAAATCGAATTATATTTGGGTTCAGTTCGATAATTAATGTCGAATTACACATTCAATTGGAGCTATTCAAACGAAATATATGAAGAATAAAGAAAATGCAATCGTCGTCGGAGCAGGGTTAGTTGGTTCGCTTTGGTCTATTTTATTGGCAAAGAGAGGTTACAAGGTTGACTTGTATGAACAACGTTCGGATGTTCGTAAAAAAGGATTCATTGGTGGTCGCTCAATCAATTTAGCCATGAGTCACAGAGGTTGGAAGGCACTAGAAAAGGCTGGTGTTGACCAAAAAATTCGCGAATTATCTATTCCGATGCATGGTAGAATGATGCACAGCACGACGGGAGAGTTGACTTTTCAACCGTATGGCAAGCAGAATGAAGCGATTTATTCGGTTTCTCGTGGTGGACTTAACTTAGAGTTACTCAATATTGCGGATAGCTTTGAGAATGTAACTATCAACTTTGATGAAAAGTGTTTAGGCATTGACACCAAAACAAAAACGGTTGGCTTTTCTAACTATGCTACCAAAGAAAAAACAAGTCAAGATGCCGATTTGATTTTTGGTACAGATGGTGCATTTTCAGCGGTGCGTGATAGTATTCAACGTCGCCCTCGTTTCAATTATTCACAGGATTATTTGGAACATGGTTATAAAGAATTGAGTATTCCGCCACTTCCAAATGGTGATTTTGCACTTGACAAAAACGCTTTACACATCTGGCCTAGAGGTCATTTTATGTTGATTGCATTACCGAATATTGATGGTAGTTTTACTTGTACGCTCTTCTTGCCGTTTGAAGGCGAAGTTTCTTTTGAAAAATTAACAGATAACGAAACGGTACTTGCCTTTTTTGAAAAATACTTTGCGGATACTATTCCGCTTATCCCAAATTTACTCGAAGAATTTAGCGAAAATCCTACAAGCGGACTAGTTACCGTCAAATGTAGCCCATGGAGTTATGCCAATAAAGTAATGTTGATGGGAGATGCTTCTCACGCAATTGTGCCTTTTTATGGACAAGGAATGAACTCTGGCTTTGAGGATTGCACCGTTTTGGATGAATTGATTGACATTAATGAAGGCGATTGGTTAGAAACATTCAAGGAGTTTAATGATGCTAGAATTACAGATGCAAATGCTATCTCTGAATTGGCGAAGCGTAACTTTGTAGAAATGCGCGACTCGGTTGGGAACGATTTATTTTTATTAAGAAAAAAAATCGAAAAGCATTTGAATAAAAAATATCCTAAACAGTTTTTGCCTGTTTACTCGATGGTTTCATTTAGTCACATTCGTTATTCGGAGGCATTAGCGGAACTAGATCGACAGGATAAATTATTTGAACGTATTTTGAAGATTGATGACATCAAGAACAACTGGGCAGATAATCCGCAGGTTGATGTTGTTTTTCTGGAATGGCATGAGAGTTTTTTAATTAATAATTGACAATTAATAATTAATAATTCTTTTAATGGCGTGAAAGGCTAATTTGCCGTTCGCCGATTTTTAAAAAAACTATTCAATTTAATACCATGGATATTCAAACATTTCAAAATGCCATTCGACAGGGCATTCCAAATGAGTTACCAACGCTCAAGCCTTACGATACAACAGTAAGTCATGCTCCTAATCGAGCTAATATTTTAACAAAAGAAGAGAAAAAACTCGCACTGCAAAACGCTTTGCGTTATTTTGATAAAAAACATCACGCGACACTTGCGCCCGAATTCGCAAAAGAACTTGAAGATTATGGTCGTATATATATGTATCGTTTTCGCCCAGATTATGAAATGAAGGCGAGACCAATTGACCATTATCCAGCGAAGACCAAACAAGCGGCATCGGTGATGTTGATGATTCAAAATAACCTAGATTACGCGATTGCACAGCATCCGCACGAGTTGATTACTTATGGTGGAAATGGTTCGGTTTTTCAGAATTGGGCGCAGTATCTTTTGACGGTGCAGTATCTTTCTGAGATGACTGATGAGCAAACTTTGACCATGTATTCGGGGCATCCGATGGGATTATTTCCTTCACATAAAGACGCGCCTAGAGTTGTTGTAACCAACGGAATGATGATTCCGAATCATTCTTCGCAAGATGATTGGAACAAATATAACGCGCTCGGAGTGACGCAATATGGTCAAATGACGGCTGGTTCTTATATGTATATTGGACCACAAGGAATCGTACATGGTACAACAATTACGGTGCTGAATGCTGGACGAATGAAGGGCGACGGACTCGAAGGAAAGCTTTTTGTGACTTCTGGATTGGGCGGAATGTCGGGTGCGCAAGCTAAAGCGGCTGTGATTTCGGGTGCAATCGGAGTGGTTGCGGAGATTAATCCTGCGGCTGCCAAAAAGCGACACGAACAAGGTTGGGTTGATGAATTATTTGATGATTTGGATGCTTTGATTCCGCGTATCAAAAAGGCACAAGCCAACAAAGAAGTGGTTTCTATTGCCTTTCAGGGAAATATTGTGGACTTGTGGGAACGCTTGGTCGCGGATAATGTAACGGTTGATTTGGGTTCTGACCAGACTTCTCTACACAATCCTTATTCGGGCGGGTATTATCCTGCGGGCTTGTCTTTTGAGCAAGGCGAAGAGATGATTGCCAATAATCCAGAGAAATTCAAAAGCGAAATTCAAGCAACACTTCGTCGTCATGTCAATGCGATTAATACCATGTCAGAGCGTGGAATGTACTTTTTTGATTATGGAAATGCTTTTCTAAAAGCGGCTCGCGACGAAGCTCAAGCCGATATTTTGAAGGCAGACGGTAGTTTCAAATATCCTTCTTATGTGGAAGATATTATGGGACCAATGTGTTTTGACTATGGTTTTGGTCCTTTCAGATGGGTTTGTGCGTCAGGTGACCCGAAGGATTTGGAAATTAGCGACCAAATCGCGGCAGAGGTTTTAGAAGAATTACTCAAAGATGCGCCCGAAGAAATTCAATTGCAATTGTCTGATAATTTGCATT
>CAKZLT010000633.1 GCA_937127195.1 uncultured Saprospiraceae bacterium | reverse complement strand
ATTGCTTTCGTGTATTTTAATATTGAAAATATATGCTTTTTATAAAGCTCAAAAATATATTATAAACTGATTATCAACACTTTAAACTTAAATTCTAATCCAAAGTTCAGGTTAACATAGCAAATTTCGGCACTTTCACAAGGCTTGACTATCTAACAATTATTAACAACTGGGATATTACTAATACAAATAAATTAACATCTGAGTAAAATAAAACATCAAATTAAAATCATCGTTCAAACAAAAAAATGCCCTAAAAACTAGTGATAGCTTTTAAGGCATTTTTATAAAACACATTACATCTGGTAACCGTGCGACGATTCCCCAAAATATTTAGGCATTTCTATTAATACAATTCAAATCCTTAAATGCTTTAGTCAAACGCTCCTGAAAAGTCCCTTCTGCTGCACGTAGCCACTTTCTTGGGTCATATTTCTTCTTATTTGGCTTATCATCTCCTTCTGGATTACCGATTTGAGCTTGCAAATATGCTTCATTTTCAATATAATATGCACGAGCACCAACCCAAAAAGCCCATTGCAAATCAGTATCAATATTCATTTTGATAGCACCATACTCAATAGCTTCTTTGATGTCTGCTTCGCTAGAACCAGAACCACCATGAAATACAAAATTGATTGGCATATCTCCTGTATTATGCTTTTTCTGGATAAAATCTTGAGAATTTTTCAAAATGATTGGTCTCAACTCCACATTACCTGGTCTATATACACCATGAACATTACCAAAAGCAGCCGCAATCGTAAAATAAGGACTTACTTTACTCAACTCTTGATATGCATAATCGACCTCTTCTGGCTGTGTATATAGTTTAGAACTATCAACATCCGTGTTATCTACACCATCTTCTTCACCACCTGTTACACCCAATTCGATTTCTAAGTGCATATTGATAGCAGCCAAACGCTTAAAATAAGCCACACAAGTCTCAATATTTTCTTCAATTGGCTCTTCTGACAAGTCAATCATGTGAGAACTATACAAAGGAGTACCCGTTTTTTCGAAGTGACGCTCACCAGCCTCAATCATTCCATCCATCCATGGTAACAACTTTTTGGCACAATGGTCTGTATGCAAAATCACCGAAACACCATAAGCCTCAGCCATTGTATGAACGTGTTGCGCACCAGAAATAGCCCCCAAAACTGCTCCTCCTGATACACCTTTTCCTGCAAAAAAACTAGCTCCTCCGTTAGAGAACTGAATAATCACAGGAGAATTAACAGCCGCAGCCGTTTCCAAAACAGCATTTACTGTGTTTGTTCCGACAACGTTCACTGCTGGAATCGCGAAATTATTATCATTAGCATATTTTAAAAGTTCTTGAACTTCTTCGCCAAATAAAACGCCTTTTCTAAATCTAGTCATTTTTTTTAAATTAAATTCTTGTTATATATTGTATTAATTAGAAATTGTTTTTTCTTAAAATACACTTACAAGACAAGAAACATTCTCAATTTTACTGCAAATATCGAATTTATTTTAATCATTGTAAATGATTAAACAATTATTTAATAGTAGAAGTCTATATTTTCCATTTTTTATAAAAAAACAGGAAACTACTCATTATTTTATAAAAATGAAAAACAAAAGGCTTGATAAATAAAAAAACATACAAGTTTCAAATGGGAGTTTTCATTCTAACTCTAAAAAAATGGATGCAATTCAGTTTTGAATAGGTTTATTTCTAAAAATACTAAGAGAACTATTCAATTATTAAATACAACTGCTCGTTTCAGAGTTAAGCGTAGCGTCTCTAAAATGAGCAATTCTAAAAAAGAAGGCTATTTAGCTTTTTAGATAAACTTCAACAAAGAAAAATCACTTATTATGTTTTCAATTGAAAATCTTGACCACGTAGCTATTTTGGTGAAAAATGTAGAAAAATCAGTTCAATGGTACGAACAAACACTCGGACTTCAACGTGTCTTAAAAGACGTTTGGGGTAATCATCCTGCTATGTTATTTGCTGGAAATACAGGCATTGCTATTTTTCAAGCCAAATCATCCAACTTACCCATTCCAGAAAAAACTAAGTTTCGGCGAATTGACCATTTTGCTTTTCGTGTCACTCCCGAAAATTTTCAAAAAGCACAAATACATTATCAATCCTTAAATCAAACTTTTGAATATCAAAATCACATTGCCTACGAATCCATTTACACCAAAGATCCTGATGGTCATATTGTCGAATTGACTATGCTTAAAAAACAAGCAAAGTAGCCTTTAAGAGCGTTTTTAAGGCATTTTTCAAGTTTTTTTCATAAAAAAATAAAAAAATATATCTTTTATAAAAAAGGCTTTAATTTGGAATAGAGATAAACAACCAAATTTTATTTCAAACACTTAGATTGATAAAATACTTTTATACCGCAATCCTTATTAAGACCTATAAAGTGTAATTCTAACACATTGATTTTCTGCAAGTTAGTCCTCTCAAAAATCTTTCTTTCAAAGTATTTTATCCTTATATTTGCAATAGTTGTTCATTCAAAAAAACAGATTTTTATTTTTTACAAAAAAAATGAAAATCAAAATTCAAATAATACTATGCAAGAAGTATTAATCAAAAAAGAAGTCGATACTTCACTCAAGAAGTGGCGCGAACAAGAAAAAAAGGCCTTAGAATTACTTCAAATTGTAGGTGAACTTAGGTTTGATAAAGCTGTAGAATTGGTTCTTTTCAGAAAAGACCTTTATGACTCACGACCTAGTCAAGTCATCAATGACCATTTATACGCTAAAAACTACGTTAATAAGCCAATTTCTATCGAAATGAGCTTATCTTTAGTGAAAGTTATCGCTTCACTTCAACTTGCTCCAGCTAGAATTGATATTGGAAAATTAGCCTTAAACTGGCATTTAGAAGAAGGTTATACTGCTGATTTGTCCAAATTTGTTAGAAAAGAATTAGATGGTTTCATTGGAGACGATAAGTCAAGAATTGAATCCAAAGATGTAATTTTATATGGTTTTGGTCGTATTGGTCGTTTATTGACGCGCCGATTAGTTGCTCAAACTGGTCGTGGCGAGCAGCTTCGATTAAAGGCAATTGTATTGCGCCCTAAATTCAAAAACCGTTTAGAGGAACTCAAAAAACGTGCAAATTTACTTAAAACAGACTCTGTTCATGGTCAGTTTCAAGGAACAGTTGTCGTTAGTGAAGATGGTACTGAGTTGATTATCAACGGTAATCGTATCAAATTCATTTATGCAAAGCACCCAACCGACATTGATTATACAGAATATGGCATCAATGAAGCTATCGTTTTGGATAACACAGGTGTTTGGCGCACAAAAGACGAACTTGAAGTTCATCTTCGCCCAGGTGTTTCGCAGGTAATGTTGACTGCTCCAGGTAAAAACGTTCCTAATATCGTACACGGTGTTAATCATACTCAATTTGATTTGACAGAAAATAATGTATTTTCTGCTGCTTCTTGTACAACCAATGCGATTGTACCAATTATCAAATTAATCAACGATACTTATACTGTCAAAAGCGGACACATTGAGAGTATTCACTCTTATACTAGTTCTCAGAATTTGTTAGATAATTTTCATAAAAAGCCGCGTAGAGGTCGTGCAGCAGCCGTAAATATGGTTCTTACAACCACAGGAGCAGGAACTGCAACAGGAATCGTACTTCCAGAAATGGCAGGAAAATTAACTGCAAACGCTGTCAGAATTCCAACTCCTAACGTTTCTTTGGCCATTTTAAATCTTGAATTAGATAACGAAACAACTATCGAAGCTATCAACCAAACGGTTAAAAAGGCTTCTTTGGCTGGTGACTTGATGGAACAAATCATGTTTTCGGACAATATAGATTTCGTTTCTTCGGATGTTATCGGAACGACTACGCCAAGTGTTTTTGATGCACCGAGTACTTTGATTTCACAAGATGGAAAACGTGTAACACTTTACGTTTGGTATGATAACGAATATGGTTATTCTTGTCAAGTTGTTCGGTTAGCGAAGTATGCAGCAAAAGTTATTCGCCACACTTATTATTAGTGGAGAAATTAAATGTTGAATGATAAATGCTGAAATATGAATGCTCCGCTGTTTTTTAATAAAACAGCGGAGCATTCATATTTTAGCATTCTTTTGCAATAAAGCACCTAAAACTCTTCACTTATTTTATAGGCATTTTCTATAAATATTCTTTACTTTTTGTTCTTGATTTGAAATATAATATCAATTATACATTTAATAAAAAACAAAACTTTAAATTTGCACTTTAATTGAAGAGCTAAACGGTATTTTTATGAAAATCGGTATAACAGGCGGAATCGGCAGCGGAAAAACAACAATCTGTAAGATTTTTGAGGTTTTAGGTATTCCTGTTTATTACGCTGATGACCGAGCTAAGCGTTTGATGGTCGAAAACGAAATTCTAAAAAAAGGGATTATTGAATTATTTGGTAAAAATGCCTACCTAGAAAACGGAGAACTCAATCGAGCGCACATCGCTGGTATTGCTTTTAAAGATGCAAATATTCTAAAAGCCTTGAATAATTTGGTGCATCCTGCGGTTCATAAAGATGCCAACGAATGGGCTGACGCTCAAACGGACGCGCCTTATTCGCTTCGTGAAGCAGCTTTGATTTTTGAAGGTGGCGGGTA
>CAKZLT010000632.1 GCA_937127195.1 uncultured Saprospiraceae bacterium | reverse complement strand
ATGGTTTCTTGATTCTAGTTTCTGCTAACACTGTTAATCGAAACAGCAGAAACTAGAATCCAGAAACTAGAAATTAATATTCAGAATAGATGAAAACCGCAAGCTATTCATTTTTAATTCCTTACCTTTCTAACAAATTAACGGATTTATATGAGGCTATACATCATTTTAATATTACTATTCTGTACTATTCAAGCAATAGGGCAAGAGAAAATTAATGGTTGGTTAGTCTTTAATACAAGCAACTCAAGCATTCCAAATAATCATGTCAGAGATTTACAATTTGATAAAAAAAGCCGTCTTTGGGTGGCAACTTGGGGCGGTGGTCTATCGAGTTATTTTCCTGATGATGGTAGTTGGAAATTTTATAATGAAACCAATTCTGATATTCCTGGTAGTCAAATCAACCAAATTGAGATTGACAAAAATGGTCGGATTTGGATGGTAGCAGCAGATGGTGGGTTTGGTTGGTTTGATGGTCGGGAAACGTGGGAAAGCGTCAAAATGCCAAAAGGTGTTCGCCCTCAATCTATTGCTGTGAATAGGAGTGGAGTTGCATTAATTGGTACTTATAAAGATGGTTTATACATTTATAGTAAGGACAAAATCCTTTCTAAAGTCTGGGGCGAAGACAACAATCCTAATTACAGTATTACAGATATTTGTTTTGATAAAAAAGGAAATGCCTTAGTTTGTACAAGTTTCGGAATGCTCAGATTTACTAAAGTAAGCGGCGGAATGTACACTTCGGTTCATAAGAAAATAGGTGAATTCCCTGTTTATAAAGTGGCTTATGATAAAAAGAAAGATGTCATTTGGGCGATTGAAAGTGGCGAGCAAAAAGTCGTTAAAAATACAGGAAAACGTTGGAAAGTATATAAAAGAGGAACGCCCGATATTGGGATTGCATTGAATGGAGAAGAGGCAACTTATCACGCGAGTGAAATAACAGTGGTCGATAGCAAAAGATATAGTCTGACCATGGGAACGCATTACTTTGGTGGAATAGCAGCGTATGGCGGTAAATTTTGGGGCGCATTATATACACCCTATTCGGATACTCGAATGACAGGTGGCATTGAAGCATTGACAACCGACCGACGTGGCTCGCTTTGGGTCGGAACTTGGCATAGAGGAATGATGGTAAGAGTAGGTGAAGATATAGAAATGACTTATGTCGAAGAAGGACTAACGGATGAGGAAACAGCAAACCTAGAAAAGCTAAGTAAAGAACAAAAGACACTTGTCCAAAATCGAAAAGTAGAAGTAAAAGATACTTTATATAGTGCAACCCGAAATGTTGAAATATGGATTTGGGATGCTCAAAAAATTGATGGTGATACAGTTTCTTTGATGTTGAATGGTGAATTTGTATTAGAAAATCATGGTTTGACGAAGCATCCTAAAAAAATAAAAGCAACGCTCAATGCCGAAAATAATAGCATTGTATTATATGCACACAATCTGGGGAAAATCCCACCTAATACGGCAACTATTTCTATTATTGACTTGGGTAAACAGAAAGAAATCACTTTAATGTCTGATATGAAACGCTCTCAATCCGTGATTGTGGTGCATGACCAGCCTCAGTCCGATAGTCCACCTTTGGAGGGAAACAAGTAAATATTTAATTTTTTCATATAAATAAAAAAACTGGCACGATGTATGCGTTTATATAAGTATCCAACAAATAAAATATAAAAAGTTAATACTACTAAAAGTAGCCACTTTGTAAAAGTTTAAGGTTTTTAAGATTAAAAAAATTCATAGGGAAATGTATAAGTCGAACATTGAAAAATGTTCGACTTTTTTATTGTGAATATATACTATATTTAC
>CAKZLT010000631.1 GCA_937127195.1 uncultured Saprospiraceae bacterium | reverse complement strand
TGCTGCTATAAATATGTTCTTTAGCAGCAGAGCTGCGACACTGTTTGTAGTAATTTTGTGGTTAAAAGAGTATAAGCGCCTTTAGGTGCGTCACTGCAATTCGTTATAATCAGCATTTTTTTAGAAACGCGAAATGAGTTCGCCCTTCTTGCAGCCCGAAGGGCGGTCTCGACTCTCGTTTCCAACTTTTAAAAAAAATATAAAAATGGTCAAAGGACTAATATTCGATATGGATGGGACGATGGTGGATAATATGATGATTCATCACCGAGCATGGCAACGCAAATTGTCAGCTTTGGGATTGGAAATGACAATAGATGAGGTAAAAGAAAAAATTCATGGTGTTAATGAAGAAATTATCAAAAGGACGTTTGGAGACCGATTCACGGCATCGGAACGGAAACAAATAGCTTGGGAGAAAGAAGAAGAATATCGAAATATTTTTCTGCCAGAATTAAAGTTAATTGATGGTTTGATAGAATTTTTGGAAGCAGCAAAAGCGGCTAATATTCCGATGGCAATTGGGACGGCAGCACCACCAGAGAATGCTAATTTCATACTAGATAACTTGAATTTAGGGCATTATTTTAAAGGTGTTTTTCATTCGGGGAGTGTAACAAAAGGCAAGCCCGACCCTCAAATATTTGAGAAAGCAGCAGCTTCGATGGGATTGAAAACTTCAGATTGTGTAATTTTTGAAGATAGCATAACAGGTGCAGAGGCTGCAAAACGAGCAAATGCACCTTCCGTAATTGTAACTACAACACATGAGGAAGCGGAATTTGCTCATTTCGATAATGTAGCTGTTTTTATAAAAGATTACACGAAGCTGAGTTTAGAGGAAGTGATGAGTTTTTAATTGAGAATTGAAAATGAAAACAATTCATTTCCCTTTTTTAATTAACATCAGTAATTAAGGTCACCTTATTGGGTGACCTTAATCATTTTTAAGATTGAGCGTATTTTGCAACTTGCTTATTATTAAGATTAGCGTAGAAAATGCTTTTAAAAAAGAGCTAATCAGCATTGCAAAACTCAATTTAAGGATGAATTCTACTATCTCAGCTATCAAATGTACGCATTGTGGCGACGATTGTCAAGATGAATTAATACAACTGGAAGACAAGAATTTTTGTTGTGAAGGTTGTAAAATGGTTTATGAAATTCTCAATGAGAATGACTTGTGCCGCTTTTATGATATTGATGAAAATGCGGGGGTTCGTATCAAAACGCCTAAGAATACGCAAGCATTTGATTATTTAGATAATCCTAAAATCATTCAGCAATTGATTGATTTTGAGGATGATACGATAGTGAAAGTCACTTTTTTATTACCTCAAATACATTGTAGTGCTTGTATTTGGCTACTCGAAAACTTGTATCGACTTAATGACGGTGTGCTAAAGTCGAAGGTGAATTTTTTAAAAAAAGAAGTTTACATTACCTATCTAAAAGAAAAAACGACACTAAAATCTATCGTCGCCCTCTTGGCTTCAATTGGTTACGCACCTGCGATTCAGTTGGATAACTTGAATAAAAAAGAAACAGTAACAGACAAGAAATTATATTATCAAATCGGTATTGCAGGCTTTGTATTTGGTA
>CAKZLT010000630.1 GCA_937127195.1 uncultured Saprospiraceae bacterium | reverse complement strand
TATAGCTGCAAGAGTCTTAGACATAAGCAATTTTGATTTACTTTTTTAGGTAAAAAAGTTTACTCTAGTTTTAAAAAAAACCAACAAGACATAACATAGTCTTATGATTTAAGCTGCAAAATTATAAGGAAATTTTGATTTTTATGTTAAAAAAGTGTGAAATAGATTATTTATATACCGTAGGAAATCTCAAGTGAACTTCAAAAAGAGTTCCTTTAGAGGTGTTTTCTAGAATTTTGAATTGACCTGATTGTAGCTTAATTAGCTTTTGAATTAAACCTATTTGTAGGCTTATAGAATCCCCTTCTAATGGCGAAATTTCGTTTTTTACAAAAAAATCTTTTATATCTTCTTTTATAAAACTAGGATTAAAAGCTTGAATAATTAACTGAATATAAGGGAGTTTCTCTAATTTTTCTACTTTTAAATCAAGCTTAATAATTTCATCAGAATTTTCTTGATTGGAAAGACTCAACAAATCATACAATATATACAGCAATCGAGATTCACTACCAATTAGCTGAAAATCTTCGTCCATAGAAACTGTAATTTGTAATAAACTATTTTTATTTTTATCTAAGCCTAATTCTAATTTATTTAATACCTTTTTTAAAGAAAAACTTTCAACCCAAGCATTTGGAGACTTAGGTTTGGTTGCTTCGGTCAATTTCTCCAAACTCAAAAAGACTTGTTTTAAAATAATATTATTAGCTTCTAGAAGAAGGGATTTTTGATGAAGCGGAATTTCTTTTTGCTTAAGTGCTAGGTTCTTTTCAACGATATATTGAAACTTATTATACAACTGATGACGCTGAAGTTCTAAGTCATGCATTCGTTGCTGGTTCTTCTGTAACTCAGTATATAGGGAAGTATGATCATAGATTTGCCAAAGAATATATTTATATCCATTTAGTGAAATGGATGTAAAAGTAAAATCATAAAAACCATCTAGCTGAGGCAAGGGCGATTCTACTTTTGAAAAAGCAACTTCTGGCTCATCAGAAGTCAAATCCAGCAAGTAATCAAAAATGCTTTCGACCAAAGGAGAAAGTTCAACTACTGAACTCGTAGGAAGCTGAGTCGTATCTAATAAAGTATTACAACTTTCTACAATTTCTCCTTTTCTATTAAGGAGAATCATCTGACTTAATTTATCATCCATCTCGGTCGTTCTAAACATATTGTTAACAGATCCTAAGTACAATGACTGAATTAAGGAATGATATAATGAGAGAATAACTTTTGATTATCAAGATGTTATATCATTTTTAATCTATACTTATTTTCGATTGGTTACTTATGCTGTATTACTTGTTTTTATTTATATGTTATAAGCTGCTAGTATTATTAGTTCCCTTCAATCATTTTCATAAAAAAACAAGAGATTTTAGCATTAAAAAAAGATAGATTTCTATTCTTCTTTACCCAAAATTTTTCTAGCCAAAGACATAAATAATAATTCTACATTTTCTCCAGTCTTTGCACTCGTAAAAATATCAGCAGGAATAGGCAATTTACTTTTTACCTCTTCTAATTGTTCCTCTGTCAATAAATCTTTCTTATTACCGACTATTTTGACTTTAACACCAGGTACTTTATTTTCAATGTACTCAATATCAGAAATCATATTCTTATAAGTCAAAGGTCTCGTCAAATCAAAAACATAAATAATACCGCTTGATTTTAGGAAATAAGAATGTGGCACTTTATCCAGAGATACTTCACCCGCAACATCCCAAAGCAAGATATTTAATTGGTCATCATCTACCTCAATAACCTTTTTATCCACCTTAACTCCAATTGTAGTTAGGTAGCGTTCGCTAAATTCACTAAATAAAAATTGCTTAAAGAGAGAAGTTTTTCCAACTCCAAAACTTCCTGTTAGCATTACTTTAGTACTGACCATAATTTTCTCTATTGATGTTGTGCTTTTTTATAAAAAAACACTAAAAACACTGATTGACTATTTGATGTTCTAATCTTCAAAAATATCTTTATTAAAAAACGCTTCTAGACCTTCTGAAATCTGGTTTTGAAGCTCTGTATCTATTAATTGTAAATTATCGGGCATTTTATTTTCTGCAAATTCTAATAATTTTTCAGAAATCATATCTCGCTCTTTGGTAGAAAGCGAGCCTGAAACCGCCACTGATACATAATAAGAAAAGAAGTTTTGTATCAAAATTTTATAATTTCCATACTCTATCAATTCCAACTCTTGTTTTTCTCGCTGAAAAGCATCCTCCACAAATGACTTAATTGCCGTCAACATTCCTGCAATCATATCTTTATCAACCGTGACTTTCCGTGAAAAACTTCCTAAAAGCAAACCAGAATCACGTTGTATAACATAGACTTCTTCGATTATTGGCTTATCCAAATCACTCAAAACCATATCACTGGAACTAATTCCGAAGATTTTTGATTTGATTTGCCCTAAGATACCGCGAGATGAAAAAACAGAACTTACTTGGCTATCTATTCTATCTTTTAGCAACTGAAATTGATAATTTACAAACTTCCGAATCATCTGACCCAAAACGGGATAAATTACATTTAATAATTGTTCTTTAGATTCTTCTAGTTTTATTTCAACTATTCTATCAACTGGCTTTCCAAATTCCTTTCGGAAGTTATCTTTTATATACTGAACGCGCTCTTCAACTATTGGACTGACTTCTTTTGCCAGTTCCTCCTTACGATACAACGTCTTTTTTATGGCATCAATTTCCGCTCGGTCATCCTTGAGCAAAATAGATTTAATTTGCCCTAGCATTGCCAATTCTTTTGCGCTTGAAGATTGATTTTCCATAGTTTGAGTCATTAAATAATAAAGAGATTAAAAATCCTTTGCTAATAAAAAAACTGATTAGCCATTGATAAGTCGGTTACTAACTTCTGCTAATAATCGCCCTAAATCTGCTTTATCTGATGTACTAACCGTATTAATTCGCTCGTTTAAGCGTTGAATATTCTCAGTTAATAAAGCCTCTAATTTATCAAATCGGCTATTCATATCTGTTTGCAACGCATTAAAACGCTGGTTCATCTCTTCTTCTAAAGCTTTGAATCTAGCATCTTTATCAGCATCATTTTTAGCAAAACTATTTCTAATTTCAGTGAATTGTGACTCATACTGATTAATATGACCTCCCATAAGAATATCACGAATCGTCGTAATCTCTCCATGAGTAGGTTGTTGTACTTGCGGACTTTGCGGATTTTGATTCTCTTCCATTATTTTAGATGTTTTGACGCTTAAAACTGAATAAGTAACACATACTATACTTATACTCTTTCAACGATGATTTTTTTAATATTAAACTTTTTTTAAATATACGCTTAAATTAAAGGCGATTTTATTAAAAATCAAAAGGATATGATAAATTTAATCTTATTTGATAGGAAAGAATGTAGGATTTGGCAAAAAAATCTACTTTTCCATAGAAAATCATTGAATATTTATAATATTCGTATAAAAAGAATTTGGTTCTTTATCATTTTAGGTGGTCATTCAAAATATGATCTAGTTACTGATTTCTAGATTCTGGTTATTGCTACCGCTATTTCGATTAACAGCGGTAGCAGTAACTAAAAACTAGCCCGTGAGTGAACGGTACTATTTAAAAAAGTGAAATTTTAAACAAACCATATAAGAACCAATAATCTTTTCTATCTATGTTAATATTAATTAAAAAAACCTAATCATTCAAGAATTTTTACTTTATCATACATGGCGCGACTAAATTTACAAGACCTCACTTTTAAACAAATAATTGTCAAAATCGTTAAGTTCTTCCTTTACGCACACCTCACTATGTTCATATTAGTAGGCTTAATGTGCCTATATATGATTGTATTTAATCCGCCCATAGCAGCTATTCAATTATATCGAGCCAGCTTTAATCCTTCTAAAATCAGCCGACCAACTTCTATCAAAATGGAAGAAATTCCTAAAATATTCATTCATGATTTATTGAATGCGGAAGATGGTCATTTTTATGAACATTGGGGCTTCGATTATGCTGCTATTCAGCGCGCGCAAGAACTCAATGAACAAATGGGCTATCGAGCTTATGGTGCAAGTACAATTAGTCAACAGTTGGCGAGAACGCTTTTCCTTTTTCCGAATAAAACCTATTTTAGAAAATACCTAGAGTTACTGATTGCACTCGAAATGGATTTGATTTTGAGTAAGGATAGAATTTTGGAGTTGTATTTGACTTATGCCGAGTGGGGAACTGACATTTATGGTGTAAAAGATGCCAGCCGATTTTATTATAAAAAATCGTTTAGCAAAATATCTGCTGACCAACGAATGAAGTTACTCACCATTCTAGCAAGTCCAATTAAGTATAATCCAAGTAATTTTTATAAAAACAGACTACTAAGAAAACGCTATAATAATATGGTAAAATGGCATTAATAGACCTTCATTTCAAATAAGCAACAATCTTTTTCATTCTGATAATGAGCAGGCAAACCTGCCGTGCTTTTCAAATGAAATATACCCAAAAAATCAAAACCTGCCGAAGTATAATGTTTTATTAGTTTCGTATTTTTGCCCAAAGTATCTAATCGAGCATAAGGTCTTTTTTGCTCTTTGGCATAAGATTTCACCCATTTAGCAATCGTATCTATATATCGTTGTCCAAGAAAATTTGGATTATTACAAATACGATGAATGTAAACTCCATCACCTTGATCTTTATCTTCCCAAATCTCTTTATCTTCAAAAGTGATTGCCCAATTACAAACAATTACACCATCTACTACAATTTTCCATTGTCTTTTTTCTGCGATTTCTTGTTCTATAAAACTCGCCTCAAAAGCAGGCCAAACCACCATTTCTCTTTTCATTTGAAGCTTTCGAGCTGCTTCATACAATGCTAATATTTCTGTTGAATCTCCTTTAACACAATTTTGAACTTCAATCATAATTTTTTTAATATAATTCATCGATGCCAACGAGCTCTATAGCCACGACTATCAAAATGAACCATTTGCCTATCTAAAAAATAATTCCCGTTTTTATAAGTACCAATTCCGCCTTTATTTACTATGATTTTTTTATTCAAAATATCATAGACAATATTCACATCTTTTGAGTTTGCACTTCCATCTCCATTAACATCTAATACGGCTATATCAATGGCTTTTGCCTCCAAATGTTGGCTTTTGCTTGCTGCTCCACCATATTTCACCAGCAAATCATTAAACCATTTAGGACGAACGGTGCTTGTAATAATATAATTTGCAGCATAGCCTTCCTCAATTAAGGTCGTTCTTAGTGTCGCGTTATATTCAATCGTTTTTGGATGAACACCAACTAAGCGTTGCATATATATCACATAACCAACCAATAGTAGAAACAAAATCAATAAAGAATATAGAAAAACACGTAATAATCCTCTCATAGATATATTCTTTATTTCAATTTAACCTAAACGGTCTAATTCCTTTTCAAGATATTTTTTTACTTTTTGTAAATTATCTAATATTTCAAAACGCTTTTTCAAACGTTCTTTATTTTGACTAATTTCATTATTTGCACCTTCTAACGTAAAACCACGTTCTTTGACCAGATGGTAAATAATTCTAAAATTATCAATATCTTTTTGAGTAAAACGGCGGTCTCCTTTTGTATTTTTACGAGGATTCAATATATGAAATTCAGCTTCCCAAAAGCGAATCAAGGAATTAGAAACGTCAAACATTTCTCCTATTTCACTGATAGAATAATATAATTTGGTGTTGATTTCTTTTTTTAACATATCTTAACAAAGACGCTTATTGATTGAAATATCATTTCTTTTTTAGGAAACCATATATTCAATGTATTTTTATTAAAAATAATATTATTATAAAGCTAATGAAAAATAGCGAATTTAGTAACGTCCAAAAAATAACTTCGTCATTTGTCGAGTTATTTTTTCTCCGTTACTTACACAAAAGAGGGCATTTCAATTTTCGATTGGCTTTGAAGGTGTTTTTTTCATTTAAAAAAATAAAAAATGGCATTAATCAAAACAGTAAGAGGTTTTACTCCCGAACACGGAGAGAATTGTTATTTTGCCGAAAATGCAACAATTGTTGGCGATGTAAAAATGGGAAATGATTGTAGCGTTTGGTTTAGTGCCGTCGTTCGCGGTGATGTAAATGCTATCAGAATGGGTAATAAAGTTAATATCCAAGACGGCGCAGTAATTCACGCGACTTTTGAGCATTCTCAAACGGTTATCGGAAATGCCGTTTCGATTGGTCATAATGCAATCGTTCATGGTTGTACGATTAAGGATAATGTACTCGTTGGAATGGGTTCAATTATCATGGATAATGCTGTGGTCGAAGAGAATTGCCTGATTGCTGCAGGTGCAATTGTTCTCGAAAATGCGCATTTGGAATCTGGATTCATATACGGCGGCGTTCCTGCCAAAAAACTCAAACCTATTACTCCAGAAGCTTTTAAACATTATGTTGACAGAATTGCAAATAATTATGTCATGTACGCAAGCTGGTTTAAAGACGAAAATACGGGAGACGGTTGACGGACGTTCGTTCCTCACTGACG
>CAKZLT010000629.1 GCA_937127195.1 uncultured Saprospiraceae bacterium | reverse complement strand
AATACAAACAA
Organism: uncultured Saprospiraceae bacterium; assembly: GCA_937127195.1. Classification (GTDB taxonomy): domain Bacteria; phylum Bacteroidota; class Bacteroidia; order Chitinophagales; family Saprospiraceae; genus CAKZLL01. The sequence goes on along the minus strand of CAKZLT010000629.1, from coordinate 3,495 downwards.
TAAAACACCTATCAAACAACCACCAATGAGCGTCCAATATGCACCAGCTCCGTTTCCTCTTTTATAAAAAATACCAACCCCAAATAACACAATCACAGGTGGTACAAATATAGAATACATCTCCTGCAAATACGCCCAAAGACCGCCAAAGTTGATAATCTGAGGCGCCCAAATTGCAGCAATCACCATAAAGAATAGTGTCGCTATACGGCTTCTATTTACAATATCTCGCTCTGACATATCTGGATTGCGCGGCTTAATAAAATCGACCACGACTAGCGTAGAAGCAGAATTTAGCGTCGAACTAATACTTGACATAATCGCAGAAATCAAACCTGCCAATACCAATCCAATCAAACCAACAGGTAAGGTTTTGAGCACCATTGTCGGAAAAACCATGTCTTTATTCACAATTCCAGGGTAGATACTGATTGCCATTGCGCCAGGTAATACCATAATAAATAACGGCAAAAACTTCAATGCTCCTGCTAGCATAATTCCCCAACGAGCGTGCTGAATATCTTTTGCGCCCAAAATACGCTGTGTAATATATTGGTTCGTTGCCATATACCAAAACCCCATCAGCGGTACACCAAGTATCAAACCTAACCACGGCAAACCTTCATCATCAATCGGCTTCACTACCGAAAAATGACCTTCAGGTGCTGCTGCAACCATATTCGACCAAGAGAAATCTAATTCTTTGAATAATAAAAACGATAATGCTCCAGAACCTAATATTAAGATAATAGCTTGCAAAGCATCTGTGTAAACCACCGCTTTAAGACCACCAATAGAAGTATAAATACCTGTAATCAATGCCAAAACCGCACACGTTTGCCACAACTCAATAGCTGGGAAGAAAATCTGAATAACCAACGCTCCAGCATACAAACTACCTGCTGTATCAATCATAATACTAGCTACAATAGTGAGTAAAGAGAAAAATCTTCGAGAACGTGCATCAAATCGACGTTCTAAGAATTCTGGAATAGTTGTAATTTTTGCTTTCAAATATAATGGCACATAAATCAACGCCAAAACCGCCAACGGAATAGCAGCCCCCCATTCGTAAACCGATTGTACAATTCCCGTTGTATATGCTGCACCAGCCAAACCAACTAAACTTGTACTCGAAATATTAGATGCAAAAAGCGATAATCCAATAAATCCCCAAGTCAGCGAGCGACCTCCTAGAAATAAATCATCTCCCGTTTTTGCTTTTCGACCAACCCAAATACCTATAATAAACACTACTACGAAATAGCCGATAATTATACCAATATCTATTCCTCCTATTGTTGTATCCATAATTTTTTTTAATTACTAATTCATGTTACACAAGGCATTGCAATTTAGCCTTTTGTTTGGTGTATGGATTCGCTGATGAACAAGTTCATACGCTGACAACTTCGTTGTTCGCAGACAGGCGCGGATTTAACTAGTTATTTCATTCAAATTCGGTTTTAAAAGCACCATTGCTTCTAGATTTAGCTTTTTTGATTAAATTTTAATGAAGAAAAAGTTTAAATCCGCGATTCTCTGCGAATTGCGAAGCAATCAGCGTATGAACTTGTTCATCAGCGCGTGTCCCGAAACCTCGGTGGTTCCCATGCTACTAACAAAAGTACTTTTGCGCAACATCAGTTACTAATTAGCCTTGCTCTGTTTTTTCAAAATAACTTTTATTAGCAAGCTTTCCGTGCTACCTAAAATATACAAAATTTCAATATTTTTATTTTGAAGTCTTCTTTTTTCTAAAAAAACAGTTCTTTGAAGAATAAAAACTTGTTTCAGAGTTAAGAGAAGCGTTTCTGAAACAAGTAGTTTTAAAATATACAAAAATTGATGAATAAGTATTTTCTTCATCACTAAAAGAGGAGCAAAGATATTTGGGATGGTTTTAAAATCAAAGTAAGGTATGTTTTTTGAAAAATCTCATTATTTTTGATAAAAAATAGTAGCAAAATAAACTAAATATGGATAAAAATATATCAAAGTCACCAGAAATGCTTCAAAAGGAAGAAGCATTAAAAGCATTACAAACGCAATTCAAAAAAAGGCAAAGAGTACTCAAAAGCCTAAAAACACGACTTACTAATACGCAAACAAAAATAGATACAACTCAACGCGATATTCACAGTACTTTATTTGAAGGAATGAATCGCTTAGATAATTTGCGTTTAGAAATCATTGAATTAGCAAAGACTTTTGAAAAATCCGAAAATATATCTGATGAAGATAAGGCTGCTCTAGCTGAAATTGCATCAGAATTGACGGGAGAAGATTTATTTGGACCAGGATTTAGCGAATATAAGGCTCAGCGAGAAGCAATGGAAAAAGGAGAGTTCGAATTTGAAGAGGATTTTCGAGCTAAGATGAACGATGCTTATGAGCAATTTAGAGTCAAACCCAAAGAAGAGGAACAACGCAACATTCGGGAAGTTTTTATTAAACTTTCTAAAAAATTTCATCCCGATTTGGCTAGAACAGACAAAGAAAGGGAAGATTTTCATACAATGATGCAACAAATCAATGAAGCATATAAAAGTAATGATATTCAGACTTTGTTGGATTTGGAGCAAGCTTATTTGATTGAAGAATTAGATTATTCGGGTAAGGCGATTACAATTGATGTGCTAGACGAAGCCATCAAACGCTCCAAAAGAGACTTAGAACTCATTGAAGGGCAGATAGAACGTACTAGCGCGGAAATCAAAAATCTTCGCGATTCGGAAATGGGGCAAATGCTAACTGCCGTAAAAAAAGCAGAGCGTGACGGTGACGGTATTTCTCAAATGACCGCAGAAATAGAAGGCACAATTGAAGAATTAATTCGCTTCCGAGATGCTTTGAAAGACTCTGTAGAACTAGATGAAATATCTCCTTCTATGATGGCAATGCTTGACCCTTTTGCTGACACGCCATTGGATGGACTCGGTATAACGCCAGATATGACAGAAGAGGAAATGATGCAAAAATTCATGGAAGGTGTCATGAGTGGCAAAGTTTCTCCTAATGAAATGATGCAAGAATTAGCACAACAACAAGGCGGAATGATGGACGATTCGCTTAATGACCAAGGTGGTAGCCTAATGGATTTGTTCAATATGAACGAACCAGAATATGAAAAAGTAGAAAATCCTCAATTCCCAATCGGTTCTTATGTCAAAATTAAAGAACGTGTTGGAAATCCTCATGATAGAAAACTCCAAATGAAAGGCTGGGTCGGACAAGTAACCAATGCTTTTTATAGAGAAGGTCATAAAGAAACTTATGATGTGGCTTTTGATAGTGAAGCTATGAAGTTGATACCAAAATCACTTTTACAAGAAATTCTAATTAATGATGACGACTTTAGAGTTTATGAATTTTCGCCTAATTTACTCGAAAAAACAACTCCTAAAAGTACCGTACAAGAAGATACTTTAGTTTATAAAAAACTCTATCACGAAAACAAATGGAGTTATTTGAATAGTGACCAAGAGGAACGCA
>CAKZLT010000628.1 GCA_937127195.1 uncultured Saprospiraceae bacterium | reverse complement strand
CTACAACTAAGTGCTGAACTTTAGCTATCATTCCCAAGATTTGAGGAGTTGCTTCATGTTCAACAGAATGATTAATTCTTCTTAGCCCAAGTGCCTCGATAGTACCTTTTTGTTTCTTCGGCCTATCAATGATACTTTTAACTTGAGTAATTTTAACTTTAGCCATTATCTATTTTTTTTTAAAACTCCTCTTTATCCGTTAAATACCTTCTCTAAAGAAATCTTTCTTTGACGAGCCACCTCTACAGGAGAACGCAATTTAGATAAAGCATCAATAGTTGCTTTAATTACGTTATGAGGATTAGATGAACCTTGAGATTTTGCTAATACATTGTGAACGCCTGCAATTTCTAATACTGCACGCATTGCACCACCTGCAATAACCCCTGTACCATCAGATGCTGGTTTGATAAAAACCTTACCAGCGCCATATTTTCCTTTTTGCTCGTGTGGGATAGTACCTTTTAAAATAGGAACTTTAATTAGATTTTTCTTAGCATCATCTACTGCCTTAGCAATAGCTTCTGATACATCTCTAGCTTTGCCTAATCCGTGCCCCACAGTACCATTACTATCACCTACTACTACTACCGCAGCAAAGCTGAATGTACGACCACCTTTGGTAACCTTAGCAACTCTATTAAGATTTACTAATTTTTCTTTTAATTCCGATTCAGTAGGCTTAACCTTCTGAGTTCTATTATCTCTACCAGCCATAATTAGCAAATTATTTCTTTATAAATTAGAAGTTCAATCCTCCTTCTCTAGCTCCTTCAGCTAAAGATTTGATGCGACCATGATATAAATATCCACTTCTATCGAATACAACCTTACTGATATTAGCAGCACTAGCTTTCTCAGCTAATAATTTACCAACTTGCTTAGATTGTTCTACCTTATTTCCTGCTTTCTCAGTCAATTCTCTTGATGAAGTAGCCAACAATGTTGTACTATTTACGTCATCAATGATTTGTACATAAATTTCTTTATTACTGCGAAATACTGAAATTCTCGGACAACTAGCTGTACCAGTTATTCTTCTTCGTATTCTTTTATGAATTCTATTTCTACGAGCAGACTTACTCAGTTTCATAATTTTTCCAATTAAATGATTTTCAAACTACTACTTACCAGTCTTACCTGCTTTTCTTCTCAATTCTTCACCAACAAACTTGATACCTTTTCCTTTGTAAGGTTCTGGTTTTCTGAAGGCGCGAATTTTAGCAGCGACTTGACCAATTAATTCTTTGTCATTAGATTCCAAAACAACAATTGGATTTTTACCTTTCGTTGTTTCAGTTGTGACTTTAACCTCTTCAGGTACATAAAACATGATTGGGTGAGAATACCCAACGTTCAATTCTAATAATTGTCCTCTATTTGTTGCTCGATAACCAACACCAACTAGTTCTAGTTTCTTAGTATATCCTTCAGAGACACCAATCACCATATTATTAATTAATGAACGATATAAACCATGTAAAGCTCTATGACGCTTTTGGTCGGTAGGTCGCTTGACGGTCAAAACACCATTTTCAATTGATACTTCAATATCTGGATCCACCTTTTGAGAAAGTTCTCCTTTTTGCCCTTTTACTGTTACGACATTTGATTTGTCAACGGTAACACTAATTCCGCTCGGAAGCGAGATAGGCATTTTTCCAACTCTAGACATATTCAAATTTTTTTTAATAAACGTAACAAAGGACTTCTCCTCCAACTTTTAAATCTTTAGCTTGTTTAGCTACCATCACACCTTTAGGAGTGGATACGATTGCAATACCGAGTCCGTTAATGACTCTAGGTAAATCACCGACACCTACATACCTTCTCAATCCAGGTGTACTTACCCTTTGCAACTTTCTAATGACCGGTTCCTTAGTAATTGAATCATACTTTAAGGCGATCATGATTTTACGATCTTTCGGCGCAGCATCTTTCTCAACTTTATATCTATGGATATATCCTTGATCGTATAGAATTTCTGTTAGACTCTCCTTCATTTTTGATAGAGGTATCTCCACGATTCGATGACCTGCCATCTGCGCGTTTCTGATACGTGTCAAATAATCAGCTATTGGATCTGTTAATGCCATTTCTGATTTTTAATTTTTAAAACCTTTAATAATACCTTAAACTATCAGGATATTATATATAAAGGATTTGTTGTAAAAAATTGAGTAGCACAAGGCTACTCAACAATTTCTTTTACCAGCTTGCTTTAGTAATGCCCGGTAATTTACCGTTAAGTGCCATTTCGCGGAACTTAACACGGCAGATACCAAAATCGCGCATATACCCTTTAGGGCGACCAGTTAATTGACAACGGTTGTGTAATCTAATTGGATTAGAATTACGCGGTAATTTGTCTAACTCATCCCATCTACCCTCAGCTTTCAACTGCTTTCTTAGGTCAGCATACTTTGCTACCATTTTAGCTCTCTTGCGTTCTCTCGCAACAACTGCTTTTCTAGCCATGATTAGATATATTAGTTATTTTCTTCTTCTCTTTTTTGATTCTTAAAAGGTAAGCCTAATGCCTTTAAAAGAGCTAATGCCTCTGCATCAGTCTTAGCAGTAGTAACGAAAGTGATATCCATACCTGTGATTTTAGTCACTTTCTCCATATTAATCTCAGGGAACATGATTTGTTCAGTAACTCCCATTGAATAATTACCTCTTCCATCAAAACTCTTATCATTAAGACCTCTAAAGTCACGTACACGTGGTAATGCAACTGTAACTAGTCTATCTAAGAATTCAAACATCTGCGTTCTACGTAAAGTTACTTTTGCACCGATTGGCATCCCTTCACGTAACTTAAAGTTAGATACAGACTTGCGTGCTTTTATTGAAATTGGTTTTTGACCTGTAATCAATGAAAGCTCAGCCATAGCCTGATCTACCAACTTTTTATCAGAAGTTGCATCTCCTAAGCCTTGGTTTAAATTAATTTTAACCAATTTAGGTATCTCCATTACAGAAGAATAATTAAATTCTTCCATTAATTTAGATGCAATCTCCTTATCATACTTCTCTTTCAGTCTTGGTACGTAACTCATTTCTAAATAATTTCACCAGATTTTTTAGAATAGCGAACTCTCTTACCATCCACTTCTTTTCTACCTATTCTTGTTGCTTCTCCAGAAGTTGGGTCAATCAACATTAAGTTAGAAATATGAATTGGAGCAGGCTCTTCGATAATTCCACCAGGATTATCGTTAGTTGGCTTTTTGTGTTTTAGAACAAGATTAGCCTCAGCTACTATCGCACGGTACTCATTAGCAAAAACTTCAAGAACCTCTCCTTCAGTTCCTTTACTTGCACCTGACATGATACGTACAGTATCACCCTTCTTGATATGAATCTTCGTTCTGAAACGATTTTGTTTTACCGTTTTCTTTCCCATAATTATAAAACTTCAGGAGCCAATGAAACAATTTTCATATAATCTCTGTCTCGCAATTCGCGAGCAACAGGACCGAATATACGAGAACCTCTAGGCTCTTCTGCTGCGTTTAATAAAACCACTGCATTGTCATCAAAACGAATATAAGAACCATCTTTACGACGAATTTCTTTTTTCGTTCTTACTACTACAGCTGTTGAAACAGCCCCTTTTTTAATGTTACCACCAGGGCTAGCATCCTTAACAGTTACCACAATTTGGTCGCCAATAGACGCATAACGTCTTTTTGAACCACCTAATACTTTTATACAAAGTACTTCTTTTGCGCCGCTGTTATCGGCAACTCTTAATCTACTCTCTTGCTGTATCATGATTATTTAGCTCTTTCAATAATTTCTACTAAATTCCAGCACTTACGTTTGCTCAAAGGACGTGTTTCGATAATGCGAACTTTGTCGCCTTCTCTACATTCATTACTCTCATCATGAGCCATGAATTTTTTAGTCTTCTTTACAAACTTACCATATATAGGGTGACGTAATCTACGTTCAACCAATACACTGATGGATTTGTCCATTTTTGTGCTGACAACAACACCAGTACGTTGCTTTCGATTACTATTATTTTGGTCGGTATTTTGTGTTACCTCTGCCATTACTATATGATATATTAGTTTGAAAAATGATTACTTAACACCACGTTCTTCTCTTCTTCTGTTACGAATTTTTGAACGATTTGCTAATTCTTCTGCGTTCATTGCTACGATCTCTCTGCTTCTTAATTCAGTTTTGATACGAGCAATATCACGTCTTACTTCAACCAACACTTGTGGGTTTTCTAATCCCAAAGTAGTATGGTCAAATTTTAATTTCTGATATTTGGCTTTTGCACTTTCCAACTCATATTGTAAGTCTTCTGTACCTAGCTCCTTAAATTCATTATTTGCCATCGGACTTTAAATTTTTGGCTTGTCTTAATTATCCAACATAATCGTGTCGAAGCACAAATTTTGTTTTAACTGGCAATTTCTGCGCCGCTAAACGTAATGCTTCTGTAGCAACAGCTTCAGGAACACCATCTAATTCAAACATGATACGACCTGGTTTAATCACAGCAACCCAATGGTCAAGAGCACCTTTACCCTTACCCATACGTACTTCCTGTGGCTTCTTAGTCATTGGTTTATCTGGAAAAATTCTAATCCAAACTTTACCTTCACGTTTCATGTAGCGCGTCATTGCAATACGAGCAGCCTCAATTTGACGGTTAGTTAAGTGACCAGCTTCTAATGATTTTAAACCAAAAGAACCGAAAGATACACTAGATCCTCTGTGTGCCAATCCCTTATTTCTACCTCCTTGCTGCTTTCTATATTTCGTTCGCTTCGGTTGTAACATTGCGAAAATATTTTAAATCATTAGATATACTTGCTGACTATCCTAGCCAAAAGCTGGGCAAAGATAATAATTTTTCGATGAAAACCCTAAGATTCTCAAGCAAATACAAGCATCTTCTAGTATTAAAAAATTAATTTTACTCTTTATCACGTCTTCCTCCACGACGGCGACCTCCGCGATTACCTCTATTGTCGCCTCCGCGACCTCCTCCTCTGCGCTGTCCACGACTATCATTAGCCGAACCAGTATTTGGAGATAAATCAGGTTTACCGAATATCTCTCCTTTACAAATCCACACTTTAATACCTATTTTACCATAGATAGTCAATGCTTCCTGTAAAGAGTAATCAATATCAGCACGGAAGGTGTGCAAAGGAGTACGTCCTTGCTTAAACTCTTCAGAGCGAGCCATCTCTGCTCCATTCAAACGACCTGAAATACGCACTTTAATACCTTGAGCATTGGCACGCATAGTTGATTGAATAGCCATTTTAGTAGCTCTACGATAATTAATTCTTGATTCAAGTTGTTTTGCAATACTTTCTGCTACAATTGCAGCATCAAGCTCTGGCTTACGAATTTCTACTATGTTGATTTGAACTTCCTTTTTAGTTAGTTTTTTCAACTCTTCGCGAATACGATCAACCTCAGAACCTCCTTTACCAATAATAATACCTGGTCGAGAAGTGTGAATTGTTACCGTGATACGCTTTAACGTACGTTCGATAATAATTTTTGCAATCCCACCTTTTCTAATTCTAGCTTTTAGATAGTCTCTAATTTGTTGGTCTTCAACTACATTTTTAGCGTAATCTCTGCCACCGTACCAGTTAGAGTCCCATCCGCGAATGATACCTAAACGGTTACCTATCGGATTTGTCTTCTGTCCCATCTATATTATGCTTTATTATCCTCTTCTTGATTATCAATAGTAGCATCTACTACTTCTTCTATTTCTACTGCGTCAAAATTAGCATCACCTTCTTCAGAAGGCAAAACTTCTCTATTTTCAACTACAATAGTAACGTGGTTAGTACGCTTACGAATACGATGTGCGCGACCAAATGGAGCTGGTCTAAAACGCTTCAATACTGCACCTTCGTCAACGAAAGCCGTTTTGATATATAAATTGTATTCATCTGCGTCCACACCTTCACCAGCTTTTACTTCCCAGTTAGCGATAGCAGAAAGAACTACCTTCTCTAACCATGTAGATGCTTCTTTTCGAGTGAACTTTAATATATTGAGTGCCTTATCTACTTCTACACCTCTAATGTTATCTACTACTAGGCGCATTTTCCGTGGAGACATCGGGCAATTTCTAAGTTTAGCTACTGCTTCCATTATTCTTAGACATTAAGAAAATACTATGAAAAATTATTTTTTCTTCTTACCACCGTGACCTCTAAAGTTACGAGTAGGAGCAAACTCACCAAGTTTGTGTCCAACCATATTCTCTGTTACATATACAGGAACAAATGTTTTACCATTATGTACTGCAATAGTTTCACCAACGAAACCTGGAATAATCATTGAACTTCTTGACCAAGTTTTAATTACCTTTTTTCTTTTAGCATCCTTAGATACTTCAACCTTTTTCAATAATTTATGAAAAATGTAAGGTCCTTTTTTTAATGATCTTGGCATAATCTTATATTTTGATACTAGAAATTAATTTCTAGTAACGTGTTTATTTTTTACGTTTTGTAATAATTAAACGACTTGATGATTTCTTCGGATTACGAGTTTTCTGACCTTTAGCCATCTGACCGTTTCTTGAACGAGGGTGACCTCCCGAAGATTTACCTTCACCACCACCCATTGGGTGATCGACAGGGTTCATTGCTACACCTCTTGTTCGAGGACGACGACCTAACCAACGTTTACGACCAGCTTTACCTAGTACTTCTAATTGGTGATCAGGATTCGATGTTGTTCCTATTGTAGCGCGGCAAGTTAATAGTATTCTTCTTGTTTCGCCAGAAGGCAATTTAACAATAGCATACTTCCCTTCACGTCCCATCAAAACTCCATAAGTTCCTGCACTCCTTGCCATAGCTGCACCTTTACCAGGTTGTAGCTCAATTGCATGAATATTTGAACCTAAAGGAACTTCACTCAAGAACATTGTATTACCAACAGTAGGTGTTACTCCCTCTCCTGAACTAATTACATCATCTACTTTTAAGCCGTTAGGCGCAATGATATATGTCTTCACTCCATCAGCGTATTGAAGTAATGCAATCCAAGCAGTTCTGTTTGGATCGTACTCAATCGATAGTACCGTTGCATTTACACCATCTTTATTTCTCTTAAAGTCGATGATACGATACTTACGCTTATGTCCTCCACCTCTGTGGCGAACCGTTCTTCTACCTTGATTATTACGACCTCCAGTCTTCTTCAAAGGCTCTACTAAGCTCTTTTCTGGTTTGTCGGTTGTAATTTCAGTAAAAGCATTTCCGATTCTAAATCTTGTACCGGGCGTTACCGGTTTATACTTTTTAACAGGCATTTTAACTAACTTATATTGATTACTAGCCAGCGGAATATTATGTCATCATTCATCCACTAAATAATCAGTTGTTAAATTGATTAATTTACATTTAATATATAACTATATTAAATTTCTTCAAAGAAGTTGATTTCATCATCTCCTTCCAATGAAACAATTGCTTTCTTATAAGCACTCACTCTACCTTTTTGCAAGCCTGCTCGTGTATGACGAACGCGCTCTTTTGCTGGCATTGTTAGTGTATTTACAGCAGATACTGTTACATTATATAGATCTTCAACAGCTTTTCTTATTTCTACCTTATTCGCCTTTCTGTTAACTATAAACGTCACTTGATTAAGACCTTCTGATAACACTTCGGCTTTCTCTGAAATAAGTGGCTTGACTAAAATATTCTTTGCCATGGTCTCCCAAATTTATGTTTTGATTAAACAAAAAGCTCTTTAATCTTCTCTACAGAATTTTCAGTTAAGATGATACTTTTTGCATTCATAATAGCATAAGTATTCAAATCTTTAGCAACTGTAGTAGAAGCATAAGGAATATTGCGGCTTGATAAATAGACATTATTATCATTCTCCGCGGTAACTAAAAGTGTTTTTCTGTCATCAACAGAAAGACTAGCTAATACATCTAAGTATGCTTTAGTTTTTGGTCCTTCAAGTGTGAAGTTCTCAATTACTACGATACCTAAATCTTTGCTCATTTTTGCAGATAATGCAGAATTACGAGCCAAAGCTTTCACTTTTTTATTCAAACGGATAGTGTATTTGTGTGGTTTTGGACCAAAAACACGACCACCGCCTCTAAAAACAGGAGACTTGATACTACCCGCACGAGCTGTACCTGTACCTTTCTGTTTTTTAATCTTTTTAGTAGAACCTGCAATCTCATTGCGTTCTTTCGCTTTGTGCGTACCTTGTCTTTGGTGCGCTCTATATTGCTTGACAGCTAGGTAAACAGCGTGCTCATTAGGTTCGATTCCGAAAACGCTATCTGGTAATTCTACCTCTCTACCTGTTTTCTCGCCTTGTATATTTAATACTTCAACTTTCATATCCAGATTACTTTTCGATGATTACGTAAGCTCCTTTGTGTCCTGGAATTGCACCACTTACTAGTAATAAATTCTTATCAGGAAACATCTTTACGACATATAAATTACGAACTTTCACACGTTTGCCTCCCATACGTCCTGCCATTTTCATACCCTTGATTACTTTCGCTGGGTAAGAAGCAGCACCAATTGAACCTGGTGCACGTTGACGGTTGTGTTGACCGTGTGTAGCATCATTCACACCACGGAAATTGTGACGTTTAACAACACCCTGAAAACCTTTACCTTTTGAAGTTCCGATAACATTAATACCCTCACCTTCTTCAAAAAGATCTTCTATTTTTACTACATCTCCTAATTTTACGTCTAATTCGCAATCACGATATTCTACGATTTTACTTTTAGGAGTAGTATCAGCATTCTTGAAATGCCCCTGTAATGGTTGTGTGGTGTTTTTTTCTTTCTTCTCACCAAAACCAATTTGAACAGCATTATAACCGTCTGTCTCCTCAGTCTTAATCTGAGTGACAACACATGGACCAGCCTGAATCACCGTACAAGCGATGTTTTTTCCTTGCTCGTCAAAAATGCTGGTCATCCCTACTTTTCTACCGATTAATCCTTGCATTTTTTTTCAGTTTACGCTCGTTAAAAATTAAGTTAACTTTACTTGAATATCTACACCACTTGGCAATTCTAGCTTTGATAAAGCATCAACTGTCTTTTGTGTTGGTGTGTAAATTTCGATCAAGCGTTTGTGTGTGCGCAACTGAAACTGTTCACGTGACGTTTTATTAACGTGTGGCGAACGCAAGACTGTGTAAATCTTCTTTTCAGTGGGCAGCGGAATCGGTCCTGTGACCACGGCACCGCTATTGCGAACCGTCTTTACAATTTTTTCCGTTGACTTATCAACCAAATTATGGTCGTAAGAACGAAGTTTGATTCTAATTTTCTGATTCATGACCTCGTTTAAAAATTATTATAATAATTATAATTCAAATAAATGACTGATGATTAACTAGTTGTAATCACCAGCCATTTCTTTTTTACTATTTGCTACCTTTAACCTCTTCAATTACTTTCGCTGCAATTGCATTTGGTGCAGGTGTGTAATGAGAGAATTCCATTGCTGATGAAGCACGACCAGAAGAAATTGTACGTAAGTGTGTTACGTAACCAAACATTTCTGACAATGGCACATCTACTTTGATGATAACTGCTGCATTTTTAGTTTCTTGACCTTTAACCAATCCTCTACGACGGTTCAAGTCACCAATAATACCACCCATATATTCTTCTGGAGTTGTTACTTCCATTTTCATAATAGGCTCCATTAATACTGGCTTAGCTCTATTCGCTGCTGCACGAAAACCTTCTTTTGCACATAATTCAAATGCAATTGGCTTTGAATCCACAGAGTGCATAGAACCATCAAAAACTCTAACTTTCATTGAGTCGATGTTGTATCCAGCTAAAATACCATCATTCATCATCGCATTAAAACCATCAGAAATTGGTTTAACATAGTTCTTATCAATTGAACCACCTACGATAGCCCATTCGAATTGAAGTTTTGTTTTACCGTTCTTGAAGTCTTCGCTTTCTAAGAATTCTTCATCGGCTGGACCTAATTCAAATTCCATATCTGCGAATAAACCAGAACCACCTGATTGCTTCTTCAACTTCTCTCTGTGAGAAACCATTCTAGTTAAAGCCTCTTTGTAGTTTACTTGAGGTTTACCTTGGTTGATTTCTACTTTGAATTCACGTCTCATACGGTCAATGATAATGTCAAGGTGTAACTCACCCATTCCACTCAATACTGTTTGACCTGTATTTTCGTCTGTTCTTACTCTTAATGTTGGATCTTCTTCCACTAATTTAGCGATAGCAATACCCATTTTGTCTAAGTCTTTAGTCGTCTTAGGCTCGATTGCAACCGAAATTACTGGTTCAGGAAATGTCATACTTTCTAATACAATTGGGTTGTCCAAAGAAGAAAGTGTATCACCTGTTTTCAAATCCTTCATACCTACTGCTGCTGCAATATCACCCGCTTGAACTTTATCTAAAGCCTTACGGTCATTTGCGTGCATTTCGTAAATACGAGAAATACGTTCTTTCTTACCAGAACGTGTATTTAAAATATAAGAACCTGCATCTAATGTTCCAGAATAAACACGGAAGTAGGCCAAACGACCTACAAATGGGTCTGTTGTAATTTTAAATGCTAAAGCTGAGAACGGCTCATCTGCATTCGGTTTACGACTTTCCTCTTCGTCTGTATTTGGGTTAGTACCTATAATTGCTTCAACATCAACTGGTGCTGGCAAGAAAGTACAAACACCATCTAACATGAACTGAACTCCTTTATTTTTAAAAGCAGAACCACACATCATAGGAATAATACTCATGTCAATAGTTGCTGCGCGAATTGCTGCACGCATTTCAGCTACTGTAATTGATTCTGGATCCTCGAAGTATTTCTCCATCAAGTTCTCATCATATTCAGCTACTGCTTCAACTAATTTCTCACGGTACTCATCTACTGTTTCTTGCAAATCAGCAGGAATATCGATTACATCGAAAGTCATACCTTGCGTGTCGTCATTCCAAACGATTGCACGGTTTTCGATTAAATCAACAATACCTTTAAATGTATCTTCTGCACCAATAGGAACAACCAAAGGAACTGGATTAGCTCCTAAAGATTCTCTTACTTGACGACAAACTTCAAAGAAGTCAGCACCCGCACGATCCATTTTATTAACGAAACCTAAACGAGGTACTTTGTATTTATTTGCTTGTCTCCAAACCGTTTCCGATTGTGGCTCAACACCTGAAACTGCGCAAAAAAGTGCTACAACACCGTCTAATACTCTCAAAGAACGCTCAACCTCTACTGTAAAGTCAACGTGTCCTGGAGTATCAATTATATTAATAGTGTAAGTTTGGTCTTCCCACTTCCACTCTGTTTTCGTTGCTGCTGAAGTAATAGTAATACCACGTTCTTGCTCTTGCTCCATGTGATCCATAGTAGCTGCACCATCGTGTACTTCACCAATTTTATGAGTAAGACCCGTATAGTATAAAATACGTTCTGTTGTCGTAGTCTTACCGGCATCGATATGCGCTGCAATACCGATGTTTCTTGTAAACTTTAAATTTGCTGACATAACAATTTTCTTCCTTGTTAAAGTTGAATAATAGAGGCAAAAAAATAGATGTTAGTATTAAGGCATTTTGAAGCTCCTTAATACTAACATCCGTATATTAAACTCTGAAATGAGCAAATGCTCTATTTGATTCTGCCATTTTGTGGGTATCCTCTTTCTTCTTCACTGCTGCACCTTCACCCTTGCTTGCTGCAATTACCTCAGCAGCTAACTTATTAGCGATTCCTTTACCACTACGTTTACGTGCATAGCTGATAAGCCATTTCATACCAATAGAAATTCTTCTTTCTGAACGAATCTCCGTAGGTATTTGAAAAGTAGCTCCACCGATACGACGACTACGTACTTCAACTGCTGGCATTACAGTATTAACTGCTTTTTTCCAGATCTCATGTGGGTTTTGCTTAGTACGTTCTTCTACTAAGTCCATCGCTTCATAAAAAACATTGAATGCAGTGGTTTTTTTACCATCTAACATCATGTTATTTACAAACTGAGTTACCATTACATCGTTAAAACGAGGGTCTGGCGCAACTATCCGCGCCTTCGGTTTTCTTTTTCTCATACTTATATTACTTAGCTGTGGGTTTTCCTTTCGGGAAAATCACTCTTCAATTCTTAAATGGAATTTACTCAACGAGCTTCATCGTTATGAAGCTGGTGGCAGAAATGCCAGTGTTGAATTTTTTCGACTATCCTAACCTAAGTTAGTAAACTTTATTTCTTTGGTCGCTTAGTACCATACTTAGAACGTGACTGTGTACGATCTGTAACACCCGCTGTATCTAATGCACCACGTACAATAGTATAACGAACCCCTGGTAAATCTTTTACACGACCTCCTCTAATCAATACGATTGAGTGTTCTTGTAAATTGTGACCTTCACCTGGAATATAAGCGATTACTTCAAGACCATTAGTCAAACGAACTTTAGCTACCTTACGCAAAGCCGAGTTTGGCTTCTTAGGTGTTGTAGTATATACACGAGTACATACTCCGCGTCTTTGTGGACAAGCCTCCAAAGCACGAGATTTACTCGGCTCTACAATCTTTTTTCTACCCTTGCGTACCAATTGGTTAATTGTCGGCATAATTCAGTTTTAAATTTCTAGCCTAAAAAGGCCTAATATGTTTGAAATCTTAATTTTCCTATCAAATAAAGCCTCCTTTACGAAAGCGAGAGCAAAAGTAATAATATTTTTCTATAAATCAAAATGTAGTTTACGATTCTATTCGCCTTATATAAATACCTTATTTAAAATCATGGTTCTCAGCCAAAAAGGGGCGATTTATGAGTTAAAAAAGCACTTATTTTTTTTCATTTAGTTTAATTTTTTTTAAAAAAGAAAATAAAGAGTTATTAAAATGAGGTGAAGATTTTCTGAAACTGAATAATTATACTATTTTTTATTATTTGAAACAATCTAATCAAACAACATGCTTACTATTCTTAATAAAAAGTTGATTAACTTCCTTTTAGTACTATCTATCATAATTTATGTTAATCTTATCATATC
>CAKZLT010000627.1 GCA_937127195.1 uncultured Saprospiraceae bacterium | reverse complement strand
GAAGTAGAAGTCTCTGGCTTTTTTGAAGCAAGTCAGAGACTTGTAAATATAGGGTTGAAGTCAGAGACTTCAACCAACATCAGTTAATTATTCAATCCTATCAATGTTGTAAAATCATCAAAAGGCGCATTTTTGGACTTCATTTCCAATATGTTCATCAACTCTTCACTGGTCATTCCTTCCTCAATATCTATTAATGTTTGCTCGGTTCTGATTTCGATTTGACCTGCTTTTAGTTGTTGTATTCGCCATTTGTAAGTGGCTTTCATTTTATCTAATATTTCTTGATTGATGTCAATATGTTCGCCTGTTGGGTCGGCAGCAATCGCTTCTTTGAAGGCAACATTATTACGAGCAATCATTTTTCCTTGCTCCATAATAAAAAATGCGGTATGAGCCCAATCATCTTTTTTGGTCAAAAGATGCGAATACATGACCAATTGCAAATCTTCTTTATTTCTGATTTGTTGTTCTCTACGATTTGCACCGCGCCATTTTAGATCAATTACAGCCAATTCTCCACGGTCATTTTCTAAAACCAAATCAACAATTCCTTTGATTTCAATATCCAGAAAATGATTACTCAAGCGTTGTTCGGTTGCTTTTATACGCCAGCCATTTTTCCTAATCATATCAATTAGGGTACAAGCTGCAAACTTTAACTTGCTTACAAAAGCTATTCTATCGGGTTCTCGCCCATACATGAGTAATACTGCGCCTTCTCTAACCATCAAATCATTGGCAGTTTCTTGCACCCATTCCATGATTTGATTGGCATTCCAACTAAGTATTTCGTCTTTGTGATTTTTGAAAAGCTCCTCAAAAACGCGGTGAGCTAGGTTTCCCATCAGGGTATTATCTTTGACAATACTCAAAATGGAAGATTGCTGTAAATCTAATTTATAACGAAAAACCCATTTGTAAGGATAATAGAGTAAGGCATCCAAACTGCTATAAGATTCTTTGTTTCGTTTTTTGAGATATTCGACTTGCTCAATATTCAAATAAGGCTTCGGCGACTCCAATATTTGACTATCTAATTTTATATTTAGAGGTACTTCAAGATTAATTTTTTCTAATAAATGTAGGTTTTTCTTTTTATCAATATCAACCGTAATAGCGTCTATATTTTTAAAACAAGCCTCCAAATTACCTAATAATGGGTGCGGATGTGCTTCTTTTCCATCAATCAAATGCGGCAAACAAAGGATAATTCTTTTTTGAGTATAAATAAAAGGGCGTTTTCGTTGCCAAAGTAAACGAGCGTTTTCGATAGCTGGCGTATCCAGTACAATTGTTTTTTCTTGTAAATATTTAAGCTCCGATTGATACCATTTTGAAAAAAAGTAAGCTGGTTCCATATCCGAAAAATTCCACCAAAGTAATTCTTGAACTGGCGCAATCACTGCGCTAGTGTGATGAATATACTCCAAATGACCAACTTCACGCTTTTTGAAAGAGACGGGAGAAGGCTCATAAATGGTTCGGACAATGCGCTCAACTTCCAAATTGGTCAACTGTTGTTCTTCGGGCGGTAAAGCTTCGATAAGCTCGACGATGCGTTTGGCTTGCTCCGAAAGCACCAACAATGAACCTGATTCGGTTTTGTCGTAAGTGTTTTTTGCCCATTGGGCGATAAATTCAAAGACTCTAATTACGTCGCCTTTCGGGACAGTTTGGGAAATATCGTATCGTTTTCGACTGAACCAAAATTTATAATCCTTTTGAATTGTTTTGAACTCATCAAAAGAAGCTTGTTCTTCCAATAAGCTAAAATATCGAGCAATGTCGCTTTTGAGTTGACGATTTCCTAGTCCTGGATGTGCAGACATTGACCTCGAAACAATGGCAGAAAGGTTGTCAATTCGCGTTTTAGGTGTGCCATTGTCGTCTTTTTCCATGACAATGGTCACATCAAAATCAGCTAAAGGCTTTACTTTCAATGCCATAAATTCCAAAATCTTAAACGGGTCGATAGGCTGCCAAAGAAAGGCAGTTGCCAGTTTGAGTAACTGCAAAGCAGGACGCGCAGAAGATTCGGACAAAATACCTAAACTTGGTAATCCTTCTTGAATAATGGCGTTGTCAATGGTTCTATTTTTTTCTGGAACAAGGCAAAGTGGTTGATAATCGTCGTTTTTCTGAAAAATTTTGGCTACAAAGTTGGCTAAAGTATTAACGCGCTTCGCCTTCAATACAAGGATAGAACCATCGATTTGAGCTGTGGTAGCGGTTATTTTTTCTGTAAAGGATTTCTTAAAAATATTCAAATCATTATTACCCATCGGAACAGAGTCGCTAATAGGAATAATCTTGACATTTTTATTTTTTAAAATATCAAATGCCTTTTTGAAATGGCTTTGAAATAATTCTAAAGATTCATTCAAATACAAAGTATCAATTGGGGTAAATCGAGTTGGCAATGTTTCCAAAACAGCACACCAACGGTCTGCAAAGCCACTACTCAATCCTAATCCTTCCTCAGAGGTTTGAGCGATATTCTCGATTTGAGAAATGGTCTTCAGTCGATTAGGTGTATTTTTTGTTGGTATAAAATCCCAGCCACCGAGTTTTAATTCATCTCTTCTTTCGAGCAAGGTTGCTGCTGTCGCCAACGGGTCAGCTCCAAAAGAAGCAGCATAATATGCTTCAGGATGAATAACTTGATGGCGTTGAATCGCTTGTCTGAACTGTTCTATTCGTAAGAAGTCATTATTAGTCGGATGCCCAACTAAACCTAAATGTGTCTCCAAGAAAGTTAATAATTTCTTTGGTCCACAATACCAATAACCGCCGATGGGTTGCTCAGGATAAATCAGTTGGTCTAGTTCTAAGCCAAAAAATATTTTCATAGAAGAATAGGTAATTAGGTAATTCCGAGAGGCGGAACAAGTAAGATGATTAGGTTATATATGATTTAGGTTGGTTTATATTTTCAAAAAATAGGTTATATCAAACTTCAATCAAACCTTATAGGTTTTTAAAACCTATAAGGTTTAGAAAATCGAGAAAAAATACTAATGACCAACTCAAACCATATAGAACCGATGATTAGGCTATAATTGCCAGACTCTAATATTATAAGTCAAATAAAGTAGAAAGTTTTAATCCTAAAAGTGCATTAACCGACGAACGGTAACCTAAACTTTTGTGAGGAAAACGCCAATCTTTGTCATTAATATCTGTCAATCCGACTTCTACACGGCTTTCTAATAAAAATAAAACTTTTGGAGTTACTCGATATTGCATTCCCCAACCTAGTGATAATCCAATATCAATTGGTCGAAAAAGCTCTTCAAAAGTTTCTGGTTGCGTGATTTGGTCAGCATATTTATTTTTTTCGGTCATTGCATCATAAAAAGTTGTTTCTAACCCTCTTCTGATATATCGAGAACTCGCATATTGCAGAACGCCAACATAAATTCCTGCATTATAATAAAAATTAGCTAAACCACTTTTACTTGAATAAACTCTTTTGTAGTAAATCGGCATTTTGAAGTAATTCAAGTCTATTTTTCTTAAAAATAAAACGGTTGTATCAGCGCTGGTTGTTTTCCAAGAAGTATGATCTTGTCCTTGCATACTATATAATAACTCTGCTCCAAGATAGTTTTTGCCCGAAAGATGATATTCAGCTTGAATGCCACCGCTGAATCCAGTAGTAAATAGATAGTCATTTAGACCACTGCCGTAATTGTGTTCAAAAGTAATATTAGTACTTGTGACCATCATGGTTGGGCCGAGTTGTAGTTTGGTCGGATTGGAATTTTGGGCGTAAAGGGATAAAGAGAAAAAGAAAAAAAAGAGAACAGAAATGATATTGCGTTTCATGTTAAAAGTTAGTTTTAAGAAATTTGATTTTTTATAAAGATGTATAAAAAATCTATTCGTCACTAATTATAAAGAAAAATAATAGCTTCTATTACTCAGTCAAATCTGTGAATAAAGATTCTAGAATACTTTGATTAAAAATTTTTATGAGATTTGACCGAATAAAAAATGACTCTACTAAATATGGATTATTGAACTACAATTTAAAATAAAATTCCTAATTTAAAATTAATTAGTGCGATTACGAATATATTTCTCTCAAAATCTATTGGAAGTCCAATATCAGTAGTAGAGAAATCTGCTCCTCCAAACATCCGAGCATCTTCTGGAATATTACGGTTACTTACATGAGAAAAACTTCGTTTTGAACCAATGGCTGTACCTAACTCTAAGGAAGCCCCTATTTCTGTAATATATACCATTAAAGAGCTTCCTATTAAAAAACCGATATCTTGACTTCTTCGAGAGGTGTAATATTTTTGGATATACTGTCCATTAAAACGTGAAAATGGATATTCTCTTTCAGGAAAAAAAACATATTTGCCCACTAGATGTAAATCTATGCTAAAGTTTATTCCTTCAAAATTATGAGGAAGATATAAGTGTAATTGATTGCGAGAACGAATGCCTGCAAAAGGGCTAGAAATGATAAAATCAAATCGATTATAAGTATAGCTTAATTCATGTTCTAAACTGACTCTTTTGGCAATAGGATATTCGGCACTTAATCCTAGGTAAGGAGCAGTAATGTCAAGAATTGAGGTCAAATTATATTTGATATTAAATCTTGGAAGAAGAATAGTGTCCTGAGCAGTAGCTGTTTGAGCAGTAGCTGTTATGGATAACAGAAGCGCAATCGAAATGATGAAGAGAGATTTCATAAGAATTGATTGTTGTTCGGTTTTATTTTAATAAAAAAAGTACTCAAATGGAATAAGGGAGTA
>CAKZLT010000626.1 GCA_937127195.1 uncultured Saprospiraceae bacterium | reverse complement strand
TTTAATCTAAGTAAAACGTATCTCTAACATAACTTAATCCTGTAAAAACACCAAATCCACCTTCCACATTTGACTTAATCGTGCCTGGTGTTCCAAATGGGTTTCCATTATTTTGTTCAGATGAAGAAGTCGT
Source organism: uncultured Saprospiraceae bacterium (assembly GCA_937127195.1). Taxonomy (GTDB): domain Bacteria; phylum Bacteroidota; class Bacteroidia; order Chitinophagales; family Saprospiraceae; genus CAKZLL01. Next base: position 8,999 of record CAKZLT010000626.1, on the reverse strand, counting down.
TTCTAAGTAATCAGCAAAACCTTTTGTTACATGATATAGCGTAACAACAGCAGTGTCTCCAGCCTTGAAAAACGGTGGCGAACCAATAACTAACTGATTTGTAGCTGGGCTATTTATAAAAGCATCATCAATAACAAAAGCAATTTTCATACTATCACTAATCGGCTTTGTACGATGCAAAGTGCGATAATAAAAATTATCCTCATTTGGAATATCCGTATGAATAGTCAAAATTGTAACTGAAGTATCTTCAAGTTGAATGGTCTGAATACTATCCAAAGGAATACTTTGAAGTAATTTGGTCGTCGCAATCAATGAGCGACCTGACGTGTCAATTACTTCCAACGAAAATTCATTATCGTAATTCTCTGGAACGATGGTGCTAGAACCGTAATTGAATATTTTTTGATTATCTAAATCTAAAAAAGGTGCTTCTGTCAAAGTATCGCTCACTCCATTATAAGTAATAATAACAGTTGCACCACTAACTGCGGGTAAGTTTGCAGCTAATGCAGTTCCGAAGTAACTAACGGATTCTGTCAAAAGAACACGATAAGGTTTTCCGACTTCCAAATAGCATTCAACAACCAACTGTGACTCAAATTCAGGTAAATTCAAATCAACTGTTTTCTCTAGATTACAGGCTGCCGTCCATAGAATGGTGATAATGATGGCTACTGTGTATAATATATTTTTCATTCTTAAAAATGATTTTCTTTTGAATATTTTTTAAAATTAAAACTTAAAATTCCAAGTGATAGAAGGCAAAACAGGGAATAAAGAAACCTGTCGAGGTCTAAATTTAATCTGAGATAAATCATTGGCTGTCAAAGGCTGTCCTCCATTAGCATCAATGATTTCGCCCCTATTATCTTGTATATATAAGAAATAAGGATTTCGTCTATCATAAGCATTATAAACACTAAATGTCAAATCGGATGTTCCCCATTTATGCTTAAAATTCCAAACTAAACCAATGTCCATTCTGTGATAAGCAGGCATTCTGAAACTATTTCTATCTACATAAGTTGGGATAAAACGGAAGGTTTCACCATTAGGACTTTGCACCAAAAAGAAGCCTTCGGGAACAGTAGAAGCGTTTCCTGTGCTATAAACCCATGAGCCTGTCAAGGTCAATCGTTTATTGATTTGATACATAGCTACCACAGAAGCATCGTGTCTTCTGTCAAAGCGATAAGGGAATTTTTTACCGTCCAAAATATCATCAAACTGTCTCCAACTCCATGACAAAGTATAACCTATCCAACCTGTAAAACGACCATTTTTCTTTTCCAAATAAATCTCATTTCCATAAGACCAACCCTTTCCAAATACAAATTCTTGGTTCAATTCATCATTCAAGAATAAGTTCGCATTATCCTTAAAATCCACTTGATTACTCAACCATTTATAATAAACTTCATTAGAAAGTAAATAATCTTTTCCGATTGCCCATGATACACCAACTGCCACTTGATCCGAAAATTGTGGTGAAACTACTTTGTCAGAAGGATACCAAATATCGGTTGGAAGAGATGCACCTGAGTTAGATACTAAGTGAATGTATTGATACATTCTAGCATAACTTGCTTTAAGGGACACCTTATCATTGATACTATATTTAGACGCAAAACGAGGCTCTAAACCAGAATAGAAGGTTTCATCATTATAAAAACCTGATAGACGTAAACCAAAATCTAATTTGAGTTTGCTGTTTACTTCCCATTCGTCAGCAACATAAGCCGCAAAATCCCATGAATGAAATCGTTGCCCTACCTCAAAATTAATTAAACTATTGTCTCCGCCACCATTAGCGCGACCAACATCAAATTGATGATAAGTACTCGAAACACCAAATTGTATAAAATGATTATTCGTTGGAGTGTAAGAAAAATCTACTTTCGCACCTTGATCCTCTATGCCAGAACCTAATTCAAACCCAAATCCTCCAAATTCATTCGCCAATGTATAATCATAAGCAGAATAAGTTACGGTTGTATTCATAAATAATTGAGGCGAAAAGATATGATTCCAACGTGCCGAAGTCGCTATATTTCCCCAATTAAAATTAATTTCAAAATCAGGATTGTCAAATCCAAAATCATCTCTACCAAAATAACCACTAAGAAAAACACGGTCATTTGTGCCTAAATCATAATTTGCTTTTGCATTAAAATCATAAAAATAATAATCTGGAATAGGATTAAATCCTTTGTTGTCTTCAAAAGCGCGATTAACCTGTTTGGTAATCACATCAACATAAGTTCTACGACCAGAGACTATATAAGAACCTTTTCCGCCATTAATAGGCCCTTCGAGTGTCAACCTTGAAGCAATTAACCCAACGCCACCCGTTCCCGAAAACTTCTTACGATTTCCATCACGCATTCTTACATCAACAACCGAAGATAATCGACCGCCATATTGAGCAGGAAAACCACCTTTGTAAAGTTCTACATTCTTAACTGCATCCGCATTGAATGTACTAAAAAAGCCGAATAAGTGAGATGCATTGTAAATAGTTGCTTCGTCCAAAACAAATAGGTTCTGGTCAACGCCTCCACCTCTTACTAATATACCCGAAGTACCTTCTCCTCCCGATTGTATCCCAGGTTTGAGTTGTAACGTTTTGATAATATCAACTTCTCCAAAAAGCGCAGGAAGTTGCTTCGCTTGTTTGGTGGTCAATTTAGTTACACTCATTTGAGTCGTATTCAATTCTTCTTTATTAGACTCTGCCGAAATAACAATTTCATTCAATTGCTCGCCCGAACTCAATTCCAAATCATAAATAGTATCTTTTACTAAATTGAATTTAACCTCTTGATTTTGGTAGCCTGTATAAGAAAACTGAACAGTAATTTCTTGATTTACAGGCACACTTAATGAATAAAAACCATAAAGATTACTATTCGCCCCTGTTGTTAGCTCGGGAACATAAACGTTTGCACCTATCAAAGTTTCACCTGTTTCGGCATCCCGTAACGTTCCGCTAATCGTCACATTTTGGCTAAATGCTGTTACTGAAATGACAAGAACGAATAGCCCTGTGTATAAAAATTTCATGATTTGATTTTAATATGAAAGGATAATTGATGATGAATCCTATTTCTGTATCAGAATATTTTTTATAAAAACAAAAGTTCAACACTTACCTTTTGCTTTGGTTGCAAAGATGATTGTAATATTTTTTTTAAAGGTGAAAAATAACACCTATTAGACTAAAATGATAGATTTTACGACTAGATACGTCGTTTGAAATACGTTTTTTGTTCTGATTGATTAATCTGTAATTTTAAAGGCGCGTCGCGATTTATATTTAGCCCGTTTTTTATTTTTTTAATAAAATAAGCATTTGAAACGATGACTTTCTGTTATGAAAGTAATACTTTTACATTAAAAAGTCATTCTCTCATTATATTGCTCTATTTACTCTCATATTTTTTATTATATTTGAATTATCGACTTAAAGTTTTATGGGTAAATGTATTTGTTAATGTATAAAACAAAGCCACCAAAACCATATAAACTATATTTATAAAAAACAATTTAAGTAAATTATGAGCGTGAAAAATTTGAGCTGGGAAGAAGCTTTAAAGCGATTGAAGGAAGGTAATGCCCGTTTTGGAGAAGATAAACTAGATGGTAAATTACAGAATTCTAATAGAAGAAAAGAACTAAAAGACGGTCAGCAACCGTATGCAATTATATTAAGTTGTGCAGATTCTCGCGTTGTTCCAGAGTTGACTTTTGACACAGGACTAGGTGAAATTTTTGTGATAAGAGTAGCAGGAAATGTTGCTAATCTGGAGTCAATTGCTAGTATCGAATACGCTGTGGCTCACTTAGGAGTGAACTTAATTGTTGTTTTAGGTCACGAAAGTTGTGGTGCAGTAACAGCGGCAATCGCAGGTGGTGATAATGGTTATAATCTAAATTTACTTTTGGCGCACATTCAGCCAGCTATTACAGCTACAGAAGGCGGTGACGTGAACTCAGTAGTAAAGAAAAACGCAGTATTGACAGCAGAAGATTTGACTGACCGCTCAAAAATTATACGCGATGCAGCAGCAAAAGAAGATGGTTTAAAAATCCTTTCTGGATATTATAACTTAAAATCAGGTGTTGTTGATTATTTGTAGAAGAATAAGTGATTGGTGATTAGTTAATTGGTGATTGGTCGTTTATTGGCGACAAATAAACGACCAATCACCAATCACCAATCACCAATCACCAATCACCAATTTATCTTCTTACAAAAACCTGATATTCATACTCAATTATTTTTTTCTCACCAGCATCCAACTTTAATTCCCAACAGACTTCATTAGTCTTATTATACAAATTATTCAAATTCACCCTTTTGACACTTAACCACTCCAAAGAAGACTCTTTGAGCGTTCCCACGATGGTTTTACTCACTTTCAAGTTGATTTTTTTATTCTTAAAATTATGTAATTTTACTTCGCCTTTAACTGTAACTACATCATAATAATACTTATCAGCCTGTTGTTGGCGAATCAATCTATTCAATTCTTCTTCCTTGTCTCTAACTGACACATCGGGCGCGAGCGTCAATTTAAGCGCGTTTTCATCACCAATCGAAGTATAAGGCAAATCATCTTGACTAATTGGTTTGACTGTTTTTCCATCTTTTTTGACCACCATTGCCGCGCCATTTGTCCAAGCATGTTCCGTTTTATTTTTCAAATTAATCGTATGCCAAACCTTATTACGATACGAATCGTCAAAGGTAACTTGCTGATATTTGTAATAATTATTATGGTTAGGAGTCAACTTCACTTCATAAATATGTTCGTATCCAACCTTTTCCTCAAAAATCGTATAATACGCTTTCCCACCTTTGGGCAGTGTAACATTTTTTAAATTATAAAAATACAAATCCTCTTCTGACTCTCCTTTCAAGTTTGGTACTTGCTGCTTATTAGCGGTGACCTGAACGCTTGATAAAGTTGAGTAATCGACTCTGCCATCTTGATTTGCATCAGCATATTGCATAAAATTTTGATTCCTTTGGTTATTTTGAATGCTACCACGATGAAACAAATCAGGCATGTTTGCATATTTAATATTAGGATAACCAACCACAAAGCTCAAATCAACGTTTTCCAAGTCTTCTGCATCATTCGTTACACCAGCTTGCATGGTAATTCTAGCTTCTTTGTCCGAAATCAACTCGACCTTATAATTAGGCAACCAACCAATACCATTTCTAAAATAAATCAAATCCATATTCTGTTTAGAATTGCTCCCAAAAGCCAACTCAACAATGTTTTCTTTTTGTCGAATCGTATCGGTTACAGAACGAATGACCGTTCCTTTTGGACGTTCTTTGAGCGTAATCCATTGAACCATCGAAAGCGGAATGGTCGTCCATTCTCCGTTGTTTTCAAACATTAACATATCGGAATTTAATCCGATTATCTTACCTTCTAGTTGTTTCACAGAGTTCGAATTATAGGCTGTCAAATGAAAGACGGCTGCCTTACCAATATTATCTGTAATCAACTTGTTTTTATTGGCAGGCAAATAGTTTCTATCATAAGTCTTGGTAGTTACAAACTCCTTGTTATAGTTCGTAATGTGTTTCAAATTGTTACTAGACAACCAAAAAGTACCAAACGCGGTTCGTGGCATTTCTGCCATTTTGATAATAAATTTCTTTTCTTTTGGTTGTATTTTTCCTTCTTTTATAAAAAAGCCGTTCCCATTTTTAAAAACAGAAACCGCTTTGGTGGTAAATCCCGTTTGTCCAAAAACAGCAACACCACAAAACAAAAGGCAAAACAATAGGATATTCGTTTTCATGTATTCAATTTTGTACCGTCGAATTCATTCGACGACATTTTACAATATACATTAAAGATGTAATAAGATTGATTTTGGTGTATGAAAATACTCGTTTAACGATTCATTAACTAGATGTCCTTTTGTTTGGTGTATGGAATCGCTGATGCCTAAAGGCATACGCTGATTGCTTCGCAATACGCAGATTAACGCGGATTCAATTAATTGCATTACTCAAATTTATTCAAAAAGTACAAAATCATTTGATAAAAGTATCTTTTTAAGATGTATGAAATAAACTTTGTCAACTGGCAATCTAAATCCGCGTTAATCTGCGAACAGCGAAGCTGTCAGCGTATGAACTTGTTCATCAGCGAATCCATACACCAAACAAAAGTTTTTGGGTTTACCCAAAAAAACAAACGAAGTAACGGAGAAAAAAATAAATAAAATGGAACTGTTTTGAAGAATGATTGTTTGTAAAATCGTAATTTCGCCCCACAATTAAAATAGAGAAGAACCAACTTATTTATAAAAATGCAACTGATACCAACCGACGTTCACGAGAAGTTAGAATTTGACAAAGTTATTGAACTATTAGAAAAGCAATGTCTGGGAGAACTCGGAATTGAACGTATCCGTAATTTAAAAATTCACACCTCAGCAACGATTATTGACACTTTGCTCACCGAAGTTTTGGAATACGTCACCGCAATTGAAGACAAACATCGTTTTCCGATTAGTGCGTATTATTCGATTTCGGAAGATTTGAAAGTTTTGGCAATCGAAGGTTATGTGCTAGGCGTAGAAGCATTGCAACGCATTAACACTTTGATGCTACAAATTAGGGATATTTATCTCTTTTTTAAAAAGCACAAAAACGAATATAAAAAGCTGTATGATATTATAAAAGAGACTTCATTTGATGAAGACTTGATAAAATCTATCATGCGCGTCATTGATGAAGAAGGCAAAATTCGACCCGATGCGTCCAATGAATTAATGACCATTCGTCGCAAGACAAACAGTAAAAGAAAGGATTTAGATAAGACTTTTCGGAGTGTCATTAGTCTATATGCCTCGAAAGGTTGGCTGACGGACACCAAAGAAAGTTATAGAAATGGTCGCCGCGTTTTGGCAGTACCTGCCGAATTTAAACGCAAAATTCGTGGTATCATTCATGATGAGTCCGCAACTGGAAAAACTTCTTTCATCGAACCCGAAGTAATTATTGATATAAATAATGACCTGTTCGATTTAGAACAAGAAGAACGCCGCGAAATTCATAAGATATTAAGAGACTTGAGTGATGAAATTAGACCTTATACTGGTCATTTGGCTCAATATCAAACCATCTTGGTGCGCTTCGATGTCATTCAAGCCAAAGCTGCAGTTGCCAATCAAATGGACGCGACCAAACCTATCATTAAAGACCATCCTTTTATCGCTATCCAGCAAGGTTTTCATCCGTTATTATTATTAAAGAACAAATCAGAAGGCAAAAAAACAGTGCCTTTCAAACTCGTTTTCCATAATAACAATAGAATATTGGTACTCAGTGGACCGAATGCAGGAGGTAAATCTATTGCCATGAAGTCCATTGGATTGATTCAAATGATGACGCAAGCAGGTTTGCTCACGCCTTTGGATAAGGAAAGTGAAATCGGTGTTTTTGATAATATTTTTGCGGATATTGGTGACCAACAATCACTCGAAGATGACTTGAGTACTTATAGCTCTCGTCTAAAAAATGCTAAGGCTTTTGTTGAAAATGCGAATGATAAAACGCTTATTCTGATTGATGAATTTGGTTCGGGAACTGACCCAAAAATTGGTGGAGCAATCGCAGAAGCCGTTTTGAATGAGTTGAATAACAAAAAAATATTTGGTGTAATTACAACGCATTATTCTAATATTAAAATATTCGCCTTCAAAACGAAAGGCATTGTCAACGGTTCAATGCAGTTTGATAAAGACACGCTTTCGCCTAGTTATAAGATGAAAGTCGGTCGACCAGGTAGTTCTTTTGCTTACGAAATTGCCGAAAAAACGGGACTTTCTAACCGCATTTTAAAATATGCCAAACACAAAACAGGTAAAAACGAAAAAGCGGTTGATGAACTTTTGGTGGATTTGCAACGTGGAAAACAAGAATTAGAAGACCAAATTTCTGCCTCCAAAAAGCGAGAAGGTCAATTGGAAAAGTTGATTATTCAGTATGAGCGAATGGCGAAAGACTATGAATATAAACGCAAAAAACTCAAATTGGATATCAAGGAGCAAGAGATGCAGCAACAGAGTCGAACGAATAAACAAGTCGAACGATTGGTGCGAGAAATCAAGGAAGAGAAAAACCTTGAAAAAGCTAAAAAATTAGCAACACAAGTCAGACAAGAAAGCAAGCAAGTTGTCGAAAAAGTCGAAAAGCTTCGTGAGGAAATATATTATAAAACAACCGAAAAGAAAGCCGTTAAACTTGGTGAAATCAAAATTGGTGATTTTGTGAAATTAAGAACAGGCGGTTCTACGGGAACAGTCGAAAGTATCACCAAAAAAGAAGCGATGCTACAAATGGGCTTGATGCGAATGCGCGTCAAACTACGCGATTTACAGCACGCGAATGCGCCAATGGAAATCGTAAGTCAGAAGCGCGTCAACACAGATACGGTGTCGAGGTCAGCCACTTTTGAACCAAAAATTGACGTGAGAGGAATGCGACGCGATGAGGTTTTGGAGAGTATTCAGGGTTTTATGGATGAAGCGATTGTATCTTCTGCCAACTTATTAGAAATCATTCACGGTAAAGGAAATGGTATTTTGAGAAAGGCAGTTCGTTCTAAGGTTCGAGAATATTCGGATGTACTGAATATTTATCATCAACAGAATAACGATGGCGTGACGATGGTGGAGCTTTAGGAAAGTTGAAAGTTGAAAAAAGCCTGTTGATTGTCTAATCAACAGGCTTTTTTGATATAAAAATCAGTTACTAGAAAAATTAACATTTAGTTATTTTTAGCCGCTTGTCTTTCCTTTACTAACTTTTCGCGAGCTGCTTGAGCGTCTGCTCTTGTCGAAATCGCTTGATACTTATTCATTTGATGTTTCGTGAATTTATTCAATGACTTGGTAACACCTGCTTGAATAATTCTATCACGTTTTGCTTTATAACCAACGTTGCTTTCACCGCTTGC
>CAKZLT010000625.1 GCA_937127195.1 uncultured Saprospiraceae bacterium | reverse complement strand
TTCCCTACAAATCTGATTGATTTGTTGTCTTGGCTCAATATTTAGTATTTCAGAAAGACAATCATCACAATGTTTCTTATTAGGATTATTATTTATAAAGTTTTCAACTTCCTTTATGTTAGTTTCCATGTTAGTGTTTTTGTATTAAAATTAATATCCCGATTTTTCAACTACAATCATTCTGTAATCTGAGGTTGATGAATGTCCTGTTTCTTTATCTTCAAAAGTATATTTCATCTTTTTATCTTCTAAATTTTTCATTTTTTCAGAAGAAAGAATCGTATTCAAAATTTCAACTTTTTTGCCTGTGTCTTGAATACAAAAGATGATTTTACTACCTATTTTAATTTTTGATATGATGTTTTTTATAAAAGCAATTTCCTTTTCTTTATCATTTTTTGAAAAATGAAACATGCTATTTAGCAATACAATATCATATTTTTCAAAATCATCAAAAAGAAAAATATCTGCTATGAATCCTTTTAAAGATAGATTATTACTTGTTGCAATTACATTCATTTGGTCAATGCCTACTTTTGAAATATCAATTCCAGTGACATCAAAACCTAATTTTGCCAAAGCAATTGCATCTCTTCCTTGCCCACAACCTAAATCCAAAACTTTTTTACTTTTGATTTCTTTTGTAAAAAAATCAATCAATTCTGGATATGGTTCTCCGAAGAGATGCTCTGTTTGATAATATTCGTCGTATGACACTTTCATTTATATCTAATTTGTATCCATATTTTATCCGTAAAATGTTAAAATTCCTATCTTAATGTTGCCTTTAAGTAAACTCAATGTGAGCCAAAATGATCTAAAAAAATCGAAATTTGAGCTAAAAGCAAACTACAACCTATTCTTCATCCAACTACTCTCACCTTGTTCAACCACTTTCAATTCCTTTTGACTTTCCAAATACAATTTCAAACCAACAGCCGCAGCGATTGCTTTTTCTTCGTTTTGTTGTGCTTTTAAATATTCTGGCGAGTAGTAGTTTTTAACAAAATGCGTATCGAAATTACCCGAAGTGAACGATTCGTGTTCGCAAACAAAAGCACCAAATGGTAGAGTTGTCTTGATACCTTCGATTTTATAATTCTTAATTGCACCTTTCATCAGATGAATCGCTTCTTCTCTTGAATCGCCATAAGTGATGAGTTTTGCAATCATCGGGTCATAGTAAATTGGAATTTCCATGCCTTCTTCATAACCATCGTCAAGGCGAACACCTTTTCCAGTTGGACGTTGATAAGTTGTGAGCGTTCCGACATTTGGAGAAAAATTCTCTAACGGGTCTTCCGCATAAACACGTACTTCAAGAGCGTGTCCTTTTATCTTCAAATCTTCTTGTGTAAAAGCTAATTTTTCGCCTCTAGCGACTTTGATTTGTTGTTCTACCAAGTCAATTCCTGTTATCAATTCCGACACAGGATGCTCAACTTGTAAACGAGTATTCATTTCTAAGAAATAGAAATTCTTATCTCCATCCAATAAAAATTCCACTGTTCCTGCACCAACATAATCACAGGCTTTAGCAACTCTTACCGCAGCTTCGCCCATGGCTTCACGAATTTCTGGTGTCAAAACAGCCGATGGTGCTTCTTCAACTACTTTCTGATGACGACGCTGAACGCTACATTCTCTTTCAAATAAATGAACTACATTGCCATGCGTATCTGCTAAAACTTGTATTTCGATATGACGAGGCGAAGTGACATATTTCTCAACGAAAACAGCTCCATTTCCAAAAGCAGAAACCGCTTCGCTAATCGCCCTTTTCATCTGTTCTGGCAATTCTTCCAAGTTTTCTACTACTCGCATTCCTTTTCCACCACCGCCTGCTGCTGCTTTTATCAGAATTGGGAAACCGACTTGTACGGCGATTTTCTTTGCTAATTCCACATCTGTAACGGCTTCGTCGATGCCTGGAACCATTGGAATATTGTAATCTTTTACTGTTTCTTTGGCTGCCAATTTATCACCCATTACACGAATGGCGTGCGGTCGAGGGCCAATAAATGCAATTCCTGCATCTTCAACCATTTGAGCAAAAACAGCATTTTCACTCAAAAAACCATAACCTGGGTGAATACCATCTGCGCCTGTTGTTTTGGCTGCTTCTAGTACTTTGTCCATTACTAGGTATGATTCCGAAGATGGCGCTGCT
>CAKZLT010000624.1 GCA_937127195.1 uncultured Saprospiraceae bacterium | reverse complement strand
TTTCGGTGCAAAAGAAAAAATGCGCAATTTTCACCACCTTAAAAATTTAAGAAAAAGACAATTTTAATATCTAATCATTCTGTGTAACTCAGTTAATTACTTTTCTCCAAATACTTAAAAATCAGCAACTACAATAAATTTACATGGAATCATTTTTACATCTTCTATGTTTTTTTCTTTTTCGGTTTTTTCGCGCCACTATACCCACGAATAATCAATGGAATCCAACCAATAACAGGCAAAAAGTAAAAAATAAAAAATGGATTATTAAATAGCCAAACAAAAAATCCACCTAATCCATTATTAATTTTTATTGGTTGTCCAGTCTTTTCAAATCGCTTATATTGTCTTTCATGTTCTGCAAAAAGCAAGCACCATGTCATCGGAAAATAAGTCCAAAACTGTTTCCAATTCGTTTTCATTTTCTGAAATAACTCTTTTAGTCTATATGGTTTTTGACCGTATTCTTTTACTTTTTCTGTAATTTCTACTTGCATCAGTGCATGAACTTTATCCCTTACCGCTCCGATTTCTTCTTTAGTCATTTCTTCAAATGGCTTATCCGTCATTTTGTGCGGTTCAATTCGTTTACCTAACACAAAGTAAAACGCGGATGGCATTCCAAAATAAAATACCCAAGGAAAAATAGGAATCAATAAGGTCAAAAATCCGATAGGGATATAAGGAATTCCTACTTTTTGTGATAAGAAGTTAATCACTTTAGAACGGTAACTATGCGGATTAATATATTCTCCATTTATACTATAAATAGGAAAAATATCTGTTTTGTATTTTAAAGCCATTCTAATAAAAGACGTAGAAAAATACTGTAATTGATACCTTCGATTAAAGCCTTTTCCGATACCAGGAACACCTTCAGGATAAATAACTAAGTCAACTTCCTTGTTGTGCATCATCGTCTCAAAGTTCAATGAAGTTGCATCAATTCCACCAACACGCTTCCACAAATCTTCAATCATATATGGATTCATCAACTTGATTTCGGACAAGGCAGGCGAAACCAATACACGAATAAACCTATCTTGACTTTTTTTCGTTAATTGATACAAACCACTTCCAAATACCATTGCATCCCAGGGGAAAGCCATTCCAGAATGGTTACTAGCAAAAATCAATGGCGTATCAGGCTGATTACGAGTTGGGTAGTTTTCAAATCCTATGAACTTAGGACGAAAGTAAGTCTCTACTAGAGTGGGATAAATATTTTCTACGATACTTTCCAAATACTGAGCATCAAAATATTCATCGTAAATATCACTGTTTTCTTTGATTAATGCTTGAAGCTGTTCTTCCGTCAAATTTCTGGTAGAAGTGCGTTGTAAAGTTAGGCTTGTCATATACTTAACTGGTTGATTTTTTATTTCATCCATTTTTTTAAAAAAATAGATAGAAAAGGGAAGTTAGTCTAAAAATAGTAAACACTCGAATATTTTTCTAATTTTTTGTCATTAAGTATTCTTTAGTTTGTAACGTCATCAATATTAGTCGTCTAAAGTATATCAAGTATTCAAAAAGTGAAATTCTCTTTCTGAATTATATAAAAATCAGCATGAAAGCATTTTTTAAAAGTCCAACATTGGAAATTCTTTTAATTCAAGTTATTTTTTATATGCTTTTATGGTTATTCGCCATAGATTGGGCGTGGTATGTAACACCAGGAATACTATTAGTATTAGTCCCGATTTTGGTTATTTCTCGTATATCCGAATGGTTATCCGAGACAACTCCAGTTCCTGCTAAATATTTTTGGATTTTGCGAGCATCGATTATTGCTCCTATTTTGAGTGCATTGATTGCGGCTTTATTTATTCTTTAAAAAAATCATTATGAAAAATGTAAAATATATTCATTTAGTATTTGCTATATTATTTGTATTATTTGCTGCGGTTCAGCTCAATGACCCTGATTCAGGCGTTTGGATGTCAGCATATAGTGCAGCAGCTTTCATTAGCATTCTTTCTTTTTTAGGAAAAATGCCTAAAAAAGTCCTATTGCTATTCATGGGAGTAGTTGCTATTTCTATTGGAGTGATGTTTCCGAATACATATAGTAGCTTAATCAACTACGACCCGAACCTAATTCCTAATCCCGAAGTGACACATACTAGCGACCCTCAAACCGAAATTTTTAAAGAAGTCGGAGGATTAATCGTCATTTTAGTGGCTTTTATTATTCAATATTTAACGATTGAAGAATAGAGATATGCTGATTTTTGGGTGCTGTTTTTTCATTTTTGCTGCTGCTGAGATGACAAAATCGAAATTAGAAACCAGTAACGAGCAGCCAGAAACAAGAAAACTATACCCAAATAGTGTAATATTTTACCAAAAATACTTGCATATCTCAAAGTAAGGCAGTACTTTAGTATTTAATATCACTATTTTGCGATTTTGTCATTTAATTAGTGATTATTTTTTTTATAAAAAAAAACAACATGAATAGTATTGTCACTCAACGCTTCATCAAGTGTCACAACAAATTAAAAGAAGAAGGAAGAGTTCGTTCAAGTCGTCAATTTGCGATTTCTTTAGAATACCTTCCTCAAAGTTTGAGTGAAATACTAAAAGGTCGTCGCGACGTAACTATCGAATTGCTCAGAAAAGCAGTCGAAACTTACAAAATCAATCCTGTATATATTTATACTGGAGAAGGCCCGATGTTCATGAGTGAAGAAGACCATAAGAGTTTTCGGGTCTTGACCATCGTTACCAATGCACAAGACGACGAACGCATTGTTCACGTTCCTGTGCCAGCACAAGCAGGTTACGCCAGCGAGCTTTCTGACCCAACTTTCGTCCAAGATTTACCTACTTTTACGCTACCCGATTACAAATATAAAGTGGGAACGCATCGCTCTTTTGATGTATCAGGAGATAGCATGGAACCAACACTTTTTGAAGGAGACAAAGTGATTTGTAGCTTCCTCGAACCAACACTTTGGGAAACTTCAATCAAAGATAATTTCGTCTATGTCATTGTAACAAGAGGCGATGTGCTTATCAAGCGTGTAACCAATAATGTCAAAAAAGACAAAAAATTAATTTTAACGTCTGACAATGACTATTACGAACCATATCCGATTAGTATAGGCGATGTTAGAGAAATCTGGTATGTTCGTGCAAAAATAAGTCCTTTCTTGCCTTCTCCTAAGAATTTGCAGAATATGATGCGCGATGAAGTCCGAGAGTTACAATCTACTATCGGCAATCAATCTCATTTAATCGAAAAGCTACACCAAACTATCGAAAAACTAATCATTTCTACCAACAAGAGTTAATCAAAATCTGTATATTTACGTTCTACCATAAAATGGTTTTAGAATGAAAAATAAAATTGTAGCAGGTTTATTAGCTTTTTTCCTCGGCGGATTCGGTATTCATCGTTTCTATCTAGGAGACATTGGAAAAGGAATAGCTTATTGTCTTTTCTTTTGGACGGGTATTCCATTTATTATAGGATTCATTGATTTCATTGTATTACTATCAATGGATGATGATGTATTTGATGCTAAATATAATAAAGGATTCGATTCTCGATTCAATAATTATCAAAGAAATAATCGACAACGTCCTCAGTATAATAACCAAAATCGTCAACAGACGAGTTATGAAGGACAACCTTCTTACAATAAATATGAACCTCAATACCAACAAAAACCTAAACCAAAAAAACAACCTCAACGTACTAAAATCCCTAAAAGTAATCCTTACAAGGATGAAGGAACACGCCTTTATAAAGAATATGACTTTAAAGGAGCTATCAAAAATTATCAGCAATCATTACGTATTTCTCCGAATGATCCAATTGTTCATTTCAATTTAGCCTGTTTATATTCCTTAATGGAAGAGCCGCCTCACGCTTATATGCATCTATCAAAAGCAGTTGAAAGTGGATTTGTCATGTATGACAAAATCAAATCGCATGACCATTTGGCTTACCTCAGAACACAGCCAGACTTTGATACTTTTGTAGCTAATGGCTATAAAATCGGAAATGCACCAGCTCAATTAGCTTCACGCGTAAGTGATGAAATTGACTTGATGAGTGATGAGATTATTCAAAAATTAGAAAAATTGGGTGACTTAAGAGATAAAGGAATTTTGACAGATGCTGAATTTCAAAAACAAAAAGTCAAATTACTTAGAAGATAAGTAGTCGGACATATTTATTTTGTAAATAATAAAATTTTTACTAATTTAGTATAATGAGCAGAAAAAGAGCTTTTGTTGAGGAATTATTAGAATTAGAAATTAGTAATTTGACAGATGGTTGGAAATATGGAAAAAGCCATGCTTTCCGAAACCGTTGTCAAGGTGTTTTATTGAGTCACAAAGGTAAGAAAATAGAAGAATTAAGTGAAATTTTTTCAGTAAGTAAAAATACGGCTTATACATGGGTGAAAAATTGGAAAAAATATGGAATAATTGGTTTAATAACAAAGCCTGGACAAGGTAGAAAACCTACCTTGTCAATAAACAATGAAAAACATATAGAAGTAGTAGAAACAGCCGTTAGAAATGCAGCAGAAAAAGGTGTAAATATGAAAGATGAAATCATAGAAAAACTTGCTATGAAAGATGGTTTTTCTAACCGTACTTTACGCCGATTTTTACAAAAAAAAACTACGCCTACAAGAGACTTCGTAAGTTCTGTAAAAAAGCACCAAATGCCAAACAATTAAGAGTTGTTATAAATGTAATAAAAGAGATTTTAGAGCTTGTTAATAAAGGACTTACAGATATATATTTTATAGATGAATGTGGTTTTTCATTAACCCCAAATTTATCTTACGCATGGCAACCAATTGGTGTTCAATGGGGCATAAAAAGTGTTAAGAAAAAAGTACAAAATGTATTAGGCTTTCTTAACCCAATAAATAACCATTTAAAGGTCTATGAATTAGCTAAAAATGAATATATGAATTCTAAAATTTTTATTGAAAAAATAAATGATTTTATTAGTCAAATTAAGAAGGAAACAGTCCTTGTTTTAGATAGAGCACCTTGGCATACTTCTGAGGCAACTTTAAGTATGATTTCAGAGTGGGAAAGTAAAGGTTTATTTATCATTTTTTTACCTGCTTATTGCCCTCATTATAATCTTATAGAAACCTTATGGAGAAAAATGAAATATGAGTGGTTAAATATCAAAGATTATCGCTCTAAAAACACTCTAAATAAGAAACTCAAAGAGATTTTTCAAGAGTATGGAAATCTGTATAATATTGAGTTTTCAATGAGTCAATTTATGTGAAAAATAAATATGTCCTAGTACTTAATTGAATCTGTGTATTGTTTTCTTATTTGAAAAAATCCCTTGGATACATATAATCTCGATTGAATAAAAAATCCTTGTCGGTTAAGGTCAATAAAAAAGCAGTCAAATCTACTTTATCATTGGAAGTTAAGATAGTTGGTGTCTTCAGTTTTGGGCTAAGGGTTGGACTATTTTCGATTCCTTTGATATAATGATTTAATACGTCGTTGATTTTTCGGAAACGCCCGTCGTGCATATATGGATACGAAAACTCAATATTTCTGAGTGTTGGAATTTTGAATTTCATGGCATCAGAAGCTTTTTGTGTCACTTTCATTCTGCCCCAATCATTCAAAATAGTATCAATGGGCAAGCCATTATTTTCAAATTTATGTGTTGTAAATAAAGGTTCTTGATGACAAGAGTTACAGTTTTTTTGAAATAAAACATAACCATTTTGTTCCTGCGGAGTAAAAGTCGTTTCACCTCTTTTTACTTTATCATACTTAGAGTTGGCACTAACGAAAGTCAGCATAAATTGGGATAAAGATTTCAATACACGTTCTCCTGTGACTAAGCTGTCTCCGTAAGCTTTTTCAAAAGCAGTTTGATAATGAGGTAGTTTTTGGAGTTTTTTGACAATATGTTCAATTGATGCCCCCATTTCGTCAGGGTGACTAATCGGAGCTAGTGATTGCACATCCAAATGATGAATTGCACCATCCCACATAAATACGTTTTGCCAAGCCAAATTCATCAATGAAGGTGCGTTTCGAGTCCCAATTTTGTCATGAATACCATGACTCAATCGATGGTCAGTATGCGCAAATGCTGTAAATTGAGAATGACAACTCACGCAAGAAATCGTGTTATCAGCCGATAAAATGGGATCATGAAATAAAGCTCTTCCTATTTCGATTTTAGCTTTTGATAAAGGATTTTTTGAGAAATCATATACAGGAGTAGTCCAGCCTTCTGGTATCGGTAACAGGTCTGAATGCGCTCGTTTGAATGCAAAAAATGCCAAAGTAATAGTAAATCCTAATATATATTTCTTCATTTTTTTAACTTGTATAGCAAAGCCTTTTTCTTTGTTTACAAAGTATTTGTCAAAATACTCTTTAGAAATTCCCGAGTAATCCTTAGTAGTATTCCAAAGTGTTTCAAGGTCTTGATGATATATTTTACCAATCTCAAATTCACCAATTACTTTTTGTACTGGTGAAGAAGCATATACAATTATTGATTGTACCTCTTTATTTTTAAAAATTGACTTTCTAAATTCAAATTTCTTTGAACCGTCAAATATTTTATTTGCAAATTCTGGCTTGATTGACAATACAACTTTCATACATTTTGGTTTATTTATAAGCAAATTTAACCAAATTGTTGAACTTTTCCGTATTGATTTCAATAAAGCCTAATGGTATATTCATAATATCGGGAATAATTCCTAATTGATTTAAATCGTTTAATTGTGTTTCCTGAAAAAACAATTAGA
>CAKZLT010000623.1 GCA_937127195.1 uncultured Saprospiraceae bacterium | reverse complement strand
CCCGACTATTAAAAGCCGCTTTTGTTAGCGTGGCGACGAAGCTCGTCGCGCTACGAAACATTAAATAATTTTTGTTACAGTGTACTAATGATGCCAAAAATAAAAAAAGGACTTGGATAATTGACCATTTTAACGAAATCTATTAGATAAAAAGACGTTTATTCTTGTAGAATACAAAATCGGTTGATGTAAATACAAGATTAAGAAATTGACTTTCATGGTTAGATGCTTGAATAATCATTTGTCAATGAAAAAGATTAATCGTATTTTTGCACCGTCTTACGAGAAGTATCTATTTCTGACGAAAATAATAATTATTTTAGAAAGATTAAAACTAGATGTAATTACTTGTAAGATAGGGATTAAAAAATATTATTAATTTTAATATAAGTAAATTTTCAAGCAATGGCAGGAAATAGAACTTTTACAATGATTAAGCCAACGGCAGTAGCAAAGGGTTTTGCAGGACCGATTTTGGCAAAGATGGTAAGCGAAGGTGGATTTAAAATCGTCGCAATGAAAATGACTCAATTGACTAAAGAAGCTGCACAGCAGTTTTATGCAGTTCATGCAGAGCGTCCTTTTTATGGTGAATTAGTTGATTTTATGTGTTCTGGACCAATTGTAGCAGCAGTTTTGGAAAAAGACAACGCTATGCAATCTTTCAGAGATTTCATCGGAGCAACTAATCCTGCTGAAGCAGCAGAAGGAACTATCCGTAAAATGTACGGAACTAGCATCGGCGAAAACGCTGTTCACGGTTCTGACTCTGACGAAAATGCAGCTATCGAAAGTGCTTTCCACTTTGCTGGTACTGATATTTTTGGATAGTACTTTTTTTAGAAAAGAGATGAAGAGACCGCCTTTCAGGCTTAGAGAACAGAGAACTTTTGTTAGTTCGTATTTACTGTTTTTTTAATCCGAAGGGCGGTCTTTGTTCTTTTTTTTAAAAATTATAAAAGCTACTAACAAAAGCATCTCTGTTCTCTTAGCGCGTAGCGCGGTCTCTATTCTGAAAAATACATTTCCTTGATACTTGCCTCATTGGCTTCACAAACACCTTTTTCAGTAATTAAACCCGTAATATATTTGGCTGGTGTTACGTCGAATCCATAATTCAAAGCAGGACTTTCTTTAGGAGTCAGTAACACTTTTTCGATACTATTTCCATTCCAACCTTGAATATATTTGACCTCATCCGAGCCGCGTTCTTCAATTGGAATTTCTTTCAATCCATCGCTAATAGACCAATCAAAGGTAGTTTCGGGTAATGCTGCATAGAATGGAACTTGATTATCAAAAGCCGCCAAAGCCTTCAAATAAGTACCTATCTTATTAGCAACATCACCTGTTCGTGTTGTTCGGTCGCTACCAACAATCACCAAATCAACTAATCCGTGTTGCATCAAATGACCGCCCAAATTATCAACAATGACGGTATGAGGAATGCCATGTTCCTGAAATTCAAATGCCGTAATTCGCGCACCTTGATTGCGCGGACGAGTCTCATCTACCCAAATATGAATATCAATTCCTGCGTCATGAGCAGCATACATCGGGGCGGTTGCCGTTCCGTAATCAATGCAAGCGAGCCAGCCAGCGTTGCAATGAGTCAAAATATTGACCCGTTCGCCATTCTTTTTCGCGCTGATTTCTTTGATAATTTCCAAACCATGTTGCCCGATGGCTTCACATTGCAACACGCTTTCTTCGGTTACTTGTCGCGCGGCTTTCAGTGCAAGTTGCGTTTTTTCTTTTTTAGAAATACCTTTACTAATTGCTTCAAATACCGCATTTATACCATAAAAAAGATTAACTGCCGTTGGGCGAGTTGCTTCCAGCGTTGTTTTGGCTTTTTTTATGAAAATGTCAAAATTATCCTCCATAGCTTCTAAACAAGCCAAATACATTCCATAAGCCGCAGTTGCTCCAATCAAAGGCGCGCCCCGAACGTGCATTTCCTTAATGGCAATTGCTGCTGCTTGATAGCTATTCAAATCTTCAATGACGAGTTGATGCGGTAAAGCACGCTGGTCAATAATTTGGATAGTGCGCTCGTTTTTTTCCCAGATAGTTCTATAATGTTGTCCTTTTATGTTCATTACCTTATTATTGTAAAACCACGAATGCACAAATTTTCCATGAAAAATGTCCTAATTTATAAAGGACTTAAAAAAGTATTCGTGGATTTAAGTTGATTTTTTTATGAAAAGGAAAAATAAGATATTCGTAAGATATAAGAAAGCAATTGAATTAATTGATATTAATTTTTGTTATTAATAGAAGTTAGATAAGAAAGTTTTTCGCTTTCAGAATAAAAAAGAAAAAAGTGAATAAAAAGAAAAAAATAGTCATACTAACAGGTGCAGGAATTAGCGCAGAGTCAGGAATTAACACTTTTCGGGATGCCGATGGGCTTTGGGAAGGTCATGATGTGATGGAAGTCGCTTCTCCAGCAGGTTGGGCAAGGAATCGAGAATTGGTATTAGATTTTTATAATCAACGTCGCCGTCAGGTATTGGAAGTTGTTCCGAATGCTGGTCATTTGGCATTAGTAGAACTAGAAAAACAATACGAAGTCTGTATTATTACTCAAAATGTAGATGATTTACATGAGCGAGCAGGCTCAAAAAGAATCGTTCATTTGCATGGAGAGTTATTAAAAGCGCGTAGTACAGTTGATGATTCGTTGGAGTATGATTGGAAAAAAGATATAAATATTGGTGATAAGTGTGAGAAAAAATCACAACTTCGTCCAGCGATTGTTTGGTTTGGTGAAGCTGTTCCGATGATTGAAAAAGCGGCAGATATTACTTCTATTGCGGATATTCTAATTATTATAGGTACTTCGATGCAAGTCTATCCAGCGGCTGGTTTGGTGCATTATGTTGGTGATAATGTGCCAATTTACTTTATTGACCCGCGCCCAAGTGTCAATGAAAAAGATATTAAAAATCTAAAAATAGTAGCTGAAAATGCAACTACTGGCGTTCGGAAAGTGGTTGATGAATTGATGGAGTAGTTTGTTTCACGCAGAGTTCGCAGAGAGGCAGAGTTTGGAGAGTTATTTTTCTTTTTTATAAAAAGAAAAGTTGCCAATAAAAGCAAAAAATACTCCGCGTCCTCTGCTTCTCCCCGAACTCTGCGAGAAACAAACCTACCCCAAAGATGATTTGTCAAAAGAAAAAGGTAAAATAGAAGTAATACTAGGAACTTTGCAAACCTTCCCGTCGTGACCAATCACGAATAATTCAATCGGTTGGTCAAAACGAACTTCTTGCTCTCGAATAGCTTGACGACAACTGCCGCACGGGAAAGCAGGTAATTGCTGAGGCGGTTCTTCCATAGAGGTAGAAACGGCAATTTTTAACATTTTTGACTTTGGATATTGGTGACTTGCCGCAAATATAGCTACTCTTTCGGCACACAATCCAAGTGGATAAACGGCATTTTCTTGATTGCTACCACTGGTTATTAGACCATTATCTAATAAAATGGATGAACCAACCAAGAAATTAGAATAGATAGCATAAGCACCTTTTCGGGCTTCTATAGCTGCTTCACAGAGTTGTCGATCTATTTCAGGTAATTTACTGAAATGCTCATAAATTTCTACGGTAGTTTTTAGTTCTAATTTTTTCATATTTTAATTTTTATAGCCACGAATGCACGAATACTTTTTTTATAAAATATTGATGCATTCGTGGCAAAAAATTCTTTTTAAATTTTAATACTTCTTAAAACCTCAATGGTTTGATTAATCATAGCATCATCTAAATCCAAATGAGTAACAAAACGAACGCTTTGTGGCCCAAAAGGAGAAGATGCAATTTGATGTTGATTTAATAATTGGACAAATTCACTTGCTGTACATTTCTTTTTCAAATTAAAAATAACAATATTTGTATGAACAGGCTCAACACTTTCTACATAATCCAATTTTTGGAGTACAGCACCTAGTTTTTTGGCGCGGTCGTTATCAATTTTGAGTCTTTCGACATGATTATCTAGCGCGTAAATGCAAGCTGCTGCCAAATATCCAGCTTGACGCATTCCGCCTCCCATGACTTTTCGAAATCGTCTAGCTTTTTTTATAAAATCACCTTTACCAATCAAAAGTGAACCAACGGGTGCGCCTAGTCCTTTTGAAATACAAATAGAAATACTGTCGAATTGTGCTCCAATATCTACGGTAGATTCGCCCGTTTCGACTAATGCATTAAACAATCGCGCACCATCTAAATGTAATTTTAAACCTTTTTTTTGACAAAAGTCGCGGATAGCTTTGACCTCATCTAGTCGATAATAACTGCCACCTCCTTTATTACAAGTGTTTTCGAGGACAACTAAAGTTGATTTTGGAAGCCAATCATAATCACCATTTATAGCAGGTTCGATTAATTCTGGTGTGATTTTACCATTTTTACCATTTAATAACTTAATCGCCACACCAGAATGAAAAGCATATCCGCCCGTTTCGTATTGATAAACGTGAGAAGTTACATCACAAATGACTTCATCTAAAGGTTGAGTGTGTATTTTTATCGCAATTTGATTGGTCATTGTACCAGAAGGGCAATAGAGTGCAGCTTCCATTCCAAACATTTTCGCGACTTTTTCTTGAAGTGCGTTAATGGTTGGATCTTGCTGAAATACATCATCGCCTACTTTGGCTTGCATCATTGCTTTGAGCATTTCAGGTGTTGGTTTTGTTACTGTATCGGATAATAAATTGATAGACATATCGTGTATTTTTATAATTTTATCCAAAAATACACGCATTTATATAAAAAATTGGAAACTAGAGGATTGTTTATTTATACTTGTAAAAGTATTTTAGTGAAAAAATGGATGGAAAATCAACAATTCGATGGATTGTTGATTTTCCTTAATTTATATTAGGTCGTTGAGTTTATTTTTTATAAATTATATTAGTTATTTTTATAAAGTGATTATTACTATTTATAAAAAGGGTTCTTTGAAAAATCCCACCTTTGGAGGATTAAGTAACGGGGAGAAAGACGTTTTTATTGATAGTTCTTTAGAGCTGTCTTTTTTTCGATTATAAACAAGTCTAATAGTAACAAGTGAGTTTTGAATCGCTTTAGTTTTAAAAAAAAGAAAAATGATTTTAATAGAAGATAAAATTGTTAGTGATGATGTGGTTGAAAAGCAATTTGTGTGCAATTTGGATGCTTGCAAAGGTGCTTGTTGTTGGGAAGGTGATTCTGGAGCTCCATTAGAAAAGGCAGAATTAGCCATTTTAGAAGAAATTTACCCTAAGGTAAAACCTTTTCTGACAGAAAAAGGAATTGAAGTAATTGAACAAGAAGGTGTTTATACTTATTATAAAAGAGAGGAAGAATACGGAACACCATTGATTGATAACGCGGCTTGTGCTTACCTAACCTATGATGAAGGAATAGCTAAGTGTGGTATCGAAAAGGCACATGAAGCAGGAGTAATTGATTATAAAAAACCTATTTCGTGCCATTTATACCCAATTAGAATTACATCAAATGAGACTTTTGATGCGGTTAATTATGATAAATGGGACATTTGTACTGCGGCTTGTAGCTTAGGCGAAAAATTGGAAGTTCCTGTTTATCGTTTTTTAAAAGACGCTTTAATACGAAAATACGGTGAAGAATTTTATGAAGCTTTAGATGCTGCGGCAAATTATGAAGAAGAAGATTAACTAAATATTCAGATTTTTTAGAAAAAAAAAGAAAGAACTACGTTTTTAATGTTTTAGAAAAACAATTAATAACGATACTACAAATATTATACATGACTGAAATTGCTTTAATTATTGTTTTGGGAATTTTTGCCCAATGGATTGCTTGGAAGTGGAGAGTTCCAGCAATTTTACCATTAATATTAATTGGTTTGATTGTAGGGCCTGTATCTCAATTATGGTTAGGAGGTGAAAAATGGATTGACCCACTATATGAAGGAGAAGGTGACCATCAAGGATTATTTTTACAAAATTCGATGTTTTCATTTGTTTCTTTGGCAATTGGAATTATTCTTTTTGAAGGAGGTTTAACCTTGAAAATCAAAGAAATTCAAGGCGTTGGTCGAGCCATTGGTCGATTGATAACCTTAGGTTCTTTGGTCACTTTTATAGGCGCAGCAGTGGCGGTTCATTATTTATGTTTACTATCTTGGGATTTTTCATTCCTCTTTGCTGCATTGATAATCGTTACTGGACCAACAGTGATCGCGCCCATTTTGAGAAATGTACCTTTGAATAGAAATGTGGCTACTGTGCTTAAATGGGAAGGTATTTTGATTGATCCTATTGGTGCTTTGGCAGCGGTTTTGGTCTATGAATTCATTATAGCCTCGTTAGGAGGCGAAGGACTTGGGCATTTTTCGCATGAGGCATTCGTTACATTTATTAATGTATTGGCGGTAGGTTCTTTTGTTGGTGTAGCGGCGGCATTATTACTAAAGTTGATGATAGTCAAAGATTGGATTCCTCATTATTTGTTGAATGTATTTACACTAGCATTGGTATTATTGGTGTTCGTTATGTCGGACGCTGTGGCACATGAGTCAGGACTATTGACAGTAGTGGTAATGGGAATGACCTTGGCGAATTTGAAAGTACCTAATATTAAGGAAATACTAGATTTTAAGGAATCACTGACGATTTTATTGATTTTTCAACTCTTAACTATGATTTTGGAGCAAGTGACTTTACATTGGAAGCTTGGATTTATGATGTGGATGATGGCACAAGCAGTATGTATCTGTCTAATACACTG